>JACCRD010000013.1 GCA_013813755.1 Acidobacteriota bacterium
AAAATACTGACTAATCTGACTTTACAAACGTCTAAAATATGGCTGATAAATTTTTTGTTAATTTGATAAAACAGTTTTGAGGTAAGCAATTATGGATAGAAGATATTTTTTGAAATCGAGCGGAATCACACTCGCAAGTTTTGGGTTAATGAGCGTTGCGCCGAGTTTTTTGCATCAGTTTGCAAATGCTGCAACGGTGACCGACGCTTTCGGTAAAAAGAAAATTTTGATTACGATTTTTCAGCGCGGGGCGGTTGACGGGCTGAATATGATCGTGCCGCACGGCGAAAGCGAATATTACAATTTGCGCCGCACGATTGCCGTGGCGAAACCAAATCAGGCAGACGGCGCTCTAAATTTGGACGGCTTTTTCGGTCTTCATCCGTCGCTCAAAGCGCTCGAAAAATTCTGGCAAAGCAAGCAAATGGCGATTGTTCATTCGACAGGTTCGCCCGACAATACGCGCTCGCATTTTGACGCGCAGGATTATATGGAATCCGGAACGCCCGGCGTCAAAGCGACGCGCGACGGTTGGCTCAATCGCGTTTTGCAGACGAAGAAAAGCGAACACGATTCGCCATTTCGCGCCGTCGCGCTGAACGGACAAATTCCGCGAACTCTGGTTGGACGCGCTCCGACAATTGCGATGACCAATCTTTCCGATTTTGCGATTAACGCCGGAGTTTATACAAATGCGGTGCAAGGTGGTTTTGAAGGAGTTTGGCAGCAAAACGCGCAGAGCGGTTTGGGCGAAACAGGCAAGGAAACCTTTGCAGCAGTGAACTTTTTGAAAAAAGCAAACCCGGCACAATATAAAGCTGAAAATGGCGCGCAATATCCGAACAGTCAGCTTGGACGTTCACTTTTGCAGATCGCACAATTAATTAAAGCCGGTGTCGGCTTGGAAGTAGCATTTGCTGAAGTCGGCGGTTGGGACACGCATTCAAATCAAGGCGGTTCGCGCGGACAACTCGCCAACCTTTTGCGTGACTTCGGGCAATCAATCGCCGCGCTTGCCACCGATTTGGGCAAACAAATGGATGATGTCGTGATTCTCACAATGTCCGAATTCGGCAGAACCGCCCGCGAAAACGGGACTCGAGGAACCGACCACGGACACGCTAACGCAATGCTCGTTCTCGGAAATTCGGTTAAAGGCGGAAAAGTTTATGGCGACTGGAAAGGTCTCGGCGAAAGCGAACTTAATGAAGGACGCGACTTAGCGGTCACTACCGATTTTCGAGACGTATTCGGCGAAATTTCCTATAAACATCTCGGCAATAAAAACCTTGACAAAATTTTTCCGAAATATTCTCCGAGTCCCAGCAAGTTTCGTGGAATTATAAGCTAGCTATTCGAGTCAAATATCAAAAAAGCAAAGCTGTCTTAGCAAACTAAGTCGGCTTTTTTAATTACAACTTAATAAATTATCTCAGCTAAATTTATCAAGCGTTCTCCAATTTTGCCGGAAAACGTATTGCTGATTTTCGTCGCCAACGAAATAGAGTAACGAAACGATAGACGCATACTGCTGAGTTTCAAGCAAAGCCGCTTAAATAATAATTGAGTGAAAGAATTTGCGCTCAATTATTACCTTATATTTAAGCGGTACAATCATTACGAAAAACGCATATTTATAGTTACGCGTTGAAAAATAAATCGATCGTTTGAAGTGCGCTCGATATGATGCCCTGCGCGGCAGCCAAAATTTCAGATATTTATTTTAGCGTTTGGCGTTTTCTTGCTATACTGAAATCCTATTTTGCAACTTTGGTTTATTGACACTCGTAAAGGTTGTAATAAAAGTTCTTTTAGACGCACATTTGTAGGAGAGAGATAAGAAAATGGGATTGTGGATGAGAATTAAACGCATATTTTTTGCCGGCACAGGAGCGGCGCTTGATAAAGTCGAAAATCCGGAAATGGTTCTGCAGCAAACTATCCGGGATATGCGTGACCGCGTGCCGGAACTCAATAGTTCAGTGGCGCAGGTAATGGCAACCGAACGACTTTTGGGGAAAAACAAAGAACGTCTCTCTGAACAAGTTGTTGATTTAGATTCAAAAATCAAAGCCTCCGTCAAAATGGGACGCGATGATATTGCGACAGCTTACATTGGTCAGCTTCAGCAGGCGCAAGTTGATTTGGAAAGAACTTCGCTCCAGCTTGAACACGCGACCAACGCTTCGCAGCAAGCTTTAAAGGCGCGTGACAATTACGTTCTGAATATGCAGAAGCGCACCGCCGAAGCGTTGCAGCTGATCAGCGCGTCAAAACAAGCCAAACTGCAGGAGCAGCTCGCGCAGACGATGGAAACTTTTAACATCGGCGATGACGCTTCGACCTTTAACGAGATGCGCGAAAAAATCGACCGCCGTGTCGCCGCTGCCGAAGCCAAACTTCAACTCGGTTCAAGTTCGGTTGATTCGCAAATGCAGGACATCGAGCGGGAAGCGATGGATCTTCAGTTGCAGGACAAGCTGCTCGCTTATAAACAGCAGATGGGATTGCTCGGAAACGGTTCGGAGAAGAGCAGCAAACAAATCTCTTCCGCTTCGGAAGATAACGACGATTCGTTTGACCGGGGAAACTAAAATTTATTTGAGTAATAATTGGCAAAACTCAAACGGCAAAAAAAGCATCTATTATTTGTTATGGCAGATTTAGCAAAGTTTCAACAAGAGATCACCAGATTTAATTCCTCCTACGCCAAAGAAGCCGTTAAAGAGCCGGTTAATTTTTGGGGTTTAGCCGGTTTCGCAGTCGCCGCGGCTTATACTCAAAGCATCATCCCTCTACTTATAGCGCTTATATTTGAGATTGCTTATATGTTTATTTTGCCGAATTTGCCTGCTTATCGGCAATTAGTTGATCGGCGCGAAAAAGAAAGACGGCTTTCCCTTAATAAATCAAATCGCGAGAAACTGATTAAGTCATATACTCCGCGCGAACGTGAAGCGGTTGATTATCTGAACTGGCAGAAAAAAAACATTCAGGAAAATTATAAAAAGTTTACCGGCGCGCGCGAATTGCCTTCAAATTTGCATATGCTTCATCAACGCTGGGAAGATTTTGTCGACCTTCTGGACGTTTATCGCCGTCGCAAACAACATCTCAAATCAATTAACCGACAGGCTGTTCATAACCAGCTCGCCCAGGCATTTCGCGCTGCCGAAAACGCCGGCGACGAAAAAACAAGGCGCGTTCAGCTAACAAATGTCGAGATTCTAAAACGTCGTCTCGCTTCTTTTGACGAACTTGAGCGCAGCGTCAAACTCGTTGAAGGGCAGCTGCAGTCGATTGAAAACTTTTTCGGCTACCTGAACGATGAAATTGTCACGATGTCAACGCCCGAGAAATTCTCTCTGCTCGATTTTGAACAGCTTTCGGATTCGATTGCGATGACCAAACAGATGCTTGACGCAACTTCCGACTCGGTCGGCGCGCTCGACTCATACAATCGTGAGATGGGAAATTATGAATTGCTGCCGCATTCAAATTCTTGAAATTGAATCCAAAGTGATGACTTAATAAACACGTCCCGCTTTGATTGTCCGAGCAAATATTTTTTTTACAAGAATCGAAAGCGGTTGAGTTAAAGCTGACTCAACCGCTTTCGATTTGAAATTAGCTTAAACTTGCCTCTTTTTCCGCAATCAACTAGAATCTTCGTTTCGGCAAACGCCGATGTTTTTTGCATTTATTTTTAATCAATATTTTACAGAAGGAATTTATATATATTATGAAAAGAGTAGGCATTTTAACGGGACGCGAAGCGACGTTTCCCGAATCGATTATCAGAAGCATTAACGAAAAAGGAAATGGTGAAGTGGTTGCTGAAATGGTCAAATTCGGCGGCATCCGGATTGATGAAGAAAGGAAATATGACGTAATTATTGACCGTATTTCGCACGAAATTCCATACTACCGCGCGACTTTAAAGCGAATGGCGCTTGAAGGAACATACGTTATCAACAATCCATTCTGGTGGTCAGCGGACGACAAGTTTTTTAATTTCAGTCTGGCGGCGAAAATCGGCATTGCGATTCCGAAAACGGTTTTGCTTCCGCAACAGAATTATATTCCGGATATTACTAGCGAATCGCTGAGAAATCTTGAGTTTCCGCTTGATTGGGAAGGCATCGTTGATTATGTCGGATTCCCGGCGTTTCTCAAACCGTTTGACGGCGGCGGATGGAAGAATGTCTCGAAAATTCATTCGCTCGAAGAACTTTGGAGCGTGTATAACCAGACCGGAAAACTTTGTATGACTTTGCAGGAAGGCATCGAGTTTGACCAATTCGTGCGCTGTTATTGCGTCGGACAGGAAAAAGTTTTGATTATGCCGTATGACCCGACGAAACCTTATCTGTCGGGAATGCAGTACGTCAATGTGGAAGATTATCTGTCGCCGGAACTGCACGCGCGGGTCGAACGCGACGTAATTACAATTTGTAAAGCGCTCGGTTACGATTTGAATACGGTCGAATTCGCCATCAAGGACGGCATTCCATACGCGATTGATTTTATGAATCCCGCGCCGGACGCGGAACTGGCTTCGGTCGGTGAACAAAATCACAAATGGATTGTTGAAGCGATGACCGAATTTATTTTTAAGAAATTGGAAAAAGGTTTTGAAACCCCTGAATACCGTTGGAGCGCAATGCTTAATCCGGCGGCTAAAGCTCCAAAAACACCGGTAAAAGCTGCTAAGTCTTCGACAAAAACAACTGAAGCGAAAAAGGCTGAAACCTCGAAAGTTAAAAAGGCAACTGATAAAAAACCGGCAACGAAAAAAGCCGGAGCGGAATAAATCTAAAATGTATACATTTTAGATTAAAAAGCGTTTTCTTGTTTTGAGAAAGCCGGTAAATAATAGGCAATACGTTTGTTATTTACCGGCTTTCTTGCGGAAAATTTAAGAAGTTTTGCGGGATTTTCATTAACTTTGATTTGAAAATTTTACACGGCGATAAATTTCTTCAAGTTTCATCGTCAAACTTACCGATTGAAATTCAACTTCCGTGTCGTTGTGATTAAAGAAGTAAGTTATCCAGGAGCCGTTCGGCTGGCGGCGATGAACTTCAACCGCATTTTTTTTCTGCTCAACGACAACATATTCCTGAAGACTCGGCATTTGTTGGTAAAAAAGAAGTTTCTCGCGCCGGTCAATATGTTCGGTTGAAGGTGAAAGCACTTCAACAATTAAAATCGGCTCATTGCGAAAATGCGAGTCTTCGACCGTTTCCTCGCACGAAACAAGAACATCCGGGTAATAATAAATATTCGGAGTAACGCGAACCTTGATGTCACCCATAAAAGGCTCGCAACGCGAATTTCGCAGATGATTTGAAAGTTCGGCATAAATGCTTCCCGCAACGCGATTGTGGTTATCACTCGTTCCAGCCATCGCATAAACTTCACCGTAAACGTATTCGTGTTTAACCGGACTAATGCGTTCACCCTCAATATAATTCTTAACGCTGGTTTTTGCTTTTAATTTTGCCAATCCCATAGTGCATAAATTGTATAACTTAAATACTGAAGTTTCTCAAATAATTTTCTGTTGAGAAAGTTTTCCACAGGTGGAAAACTTTTTTGCGGAAAACTTTTTTCAGTTTAATCTATAAAAACAAAGTCGTTTATGCGAAAGACGCAAACGACTTTATTTAGATTGAAGATAAAATGGTAAAACTACGGACGGCGGTAAAGGCAGTCAGTAAAAACTAACTTCCGAGAACAGCCAAAGATTTATTTACGGCAAATTCAGCGTCGGAATGATCAAAAATCGCGTCGAGTTCTTTTTCAACACTGCCGTGTCCGAGCGGAATTTGTTTGAGCAGCGGCGCGAAAGTTTCAAAATCGTAAAGCTCATTATCGAGCAGATGCGAACCGGTCACATTTGTTAGAGCCGTCATCATTGACGAGCGTACATTTGGGATTTCTTTCGCCAATTCGTTGATCAATTTTTTTATGCGAGCGCGTTTCAGGTTCGGCTGCGAGCCGCACAAATTACACGGAATAATCGGAAATTGTTTTTCTTCGGAGAATTTTACAATCTCTTTTTCCTGACAATAGACAAGCGGACGAATAACTGTATTACGTCCGTCATCAGAACGCAGAATCGGCGGCATCGCTTTTAATTGTCCGACGTAGAAAAGATTAAGCAGAAACGTGGCGATAACGTCATCGGCGTGATGACCGAGCGCGATTTTTGTACAGTTTTCCTGAACCGCCGTGTTATATAAAATTCCGCGGCGAAGGCGCGAGCAGACCGAACAAAAAGTTTTGCCTTCGGGAACAAGCCTTGTGACAATTGAATACGTGTCTTCTTCGACAATTTTGTATTCAACGCCGACGCTTTTAAGATATGCTGGTAAAACTTCTTCGGGAAATCCAGGCTGTTTCTGATCAAGATTAACGGCGAGAATTTCAAATTTAACGGGCGCGCGTTTCTGCACGTCGAGCAGCAAATCGAGCATCGTATAACTGTCCTTTCCGCCCGAAACGCAGACCATCACTTTGTCGCCTTCTTCGATCATCGAAAAATCGCGGATGGCTTCGCCCATTTTTTTGAGAAGTTTTGTTTTCGTTTTACTTTCTACGAACAATTTGCGGAATCCTCCAAAACTAAAAGTTTGACACGCGTCGACGGAAATAACAACTGCCGAAAAATAACTAGACAGTTATTGAAAAACTCATCTATGATAAACACATTTAAGTTATCTGAAAATTTACCGGTAAAGATGTTTGTCCAAACAAAGTAAGATAAACTTACGGCTTGACGCTTGAGATCAGGAAACTTTCATTTATTTAATTTTTCAAGCACACGTAAAACTACAAATTACAGCGGAGGCATTAAAAATGATTAGAATGGGAAGAAGTTCCAGAGGGGAACAATCAAACGAGGCGGAAAACTCACAGCTTGATCAGCAGCAGCAACAGCAGCGCTCGTCAAATTTAGGTTCTTTGAATCCGTCTGTCGTCAGCGGTCAAACCACTTCGCGCGGCGCTATTTCGGAAAGCGAACTGATAGCGCGCGACATTAAGGAAGGTCGCCTCAGCGGTTACGTCGGCAGCGGAACGGTTCTGACCGGTGAGACAAATTTTCAGTCGATGCTGCGCGTTGACGGACATCTGACGGGGCGCGTAACGTCTGAAGACGGAACTTTGATTGTCGGTTCAAGCGGACAGATTGACGCTAATGTAATGGTTGCCGCGGCAGTTATCAACGGGACAATTAACGGTGATGTGATTGCGACTGAGAGGGTAGAACTCGGACGTATGGCACACATTATGGGAAATATTTATTCGCCGCGACTGGCAGTTGAAGACGGAGCGCTTTTTGAAGGCGTATGCAGTATGATTAAAGCGCGGGAGGCAATTCAAAAGCGCTACAATGACGCTCAGGCGCAAACTGCAGAAAGCGAGCTGACATCGCTTGACAGTGATGAAGCAAATGAAACTGTCAATTATATTGAAACCCGCGATGAAGAAAACGAAGTGCCGACCGAAATAGCCAGTCGGTAGAACACGTTCGAGAACAGAGCCAAAAGCGAAATTTTTTTCCGTTGCTCAGGCACAATTTTTATTTCGACGGCAGCGCTCCGAACAAAATTTTACCTGTTTCCAGGTTTTCGCCCAGCGTTTACGCCAGAGCATTTCTCTGCCGCACTGCGCACAAATTTTGGCGGGTAAGTTTGATTTAGTAAATTTTTGTGGCTTTTCCTCTTTTTCTCGCGGCATCTTTTTTGAATAATGTTTGACAATAAAACATTTTTTATCAACGAAGAGTTTTATCTTTCAGAAGCGTTGCCACGTGAAATGGATGCGTTTTGGGCAAACGGCTGGCGACACTTCGGAGAAAACTTTTTTCGTTATAATTTAGCGTTTTATGAAAAAGAAATCTGCGCGGTTTTGCCGCTCAGAATACGTCTTTCAAACTTTACTCTGTCAAAAAGTCAACGCCGAATTTTGAAGAAAAATCAGGACTTGCAAACAATGATTCGTCCCGCTGAAATAACGCCGGAAAAGAAAATTCTTTTTAAGCAGCATAAACAACGTTTTAAGCGCGGCGTTCCCGATTCGATTTACGATTTTCTTTCATTCGATGCTGCACACGCACCCTGCGAAGTGTTGGAAGTCTGTGTTTATGCGCGTGAAAAGTTGCTTGCCGTCAGTTTTTTTGCCATCGGAGAAATTTCGATCTCAAGCATTTATGCAATGTTTGCACTGGAAGAATCACCGCGCAGTCTCGGAATTTTTACAATTCTTTTGGAAATTGACTTTGCTCAAAAACACCAAAAAAAGTTTTATTATCAAGGTTACGCTTACACCGGAAATTCTTTTTACGATTATAAAAAACGCTTTGCCGCGCTTGAACAATTCAATTGGAACGGACAATGGCAAGATTTTCAATCGTGATCTTTTACCGATTGTAATGCAAAGCTAAAAGCCAAAAAATCCTGCGCAGTCAGCGGAAATCAAAAATTCCTATGAAAAAAATATTTATCGGCGCTCATCTGTGTTTGATTTTGCTGTCTGTTTCAATTTTCGCGCAGGAATTTAGGACAGTCCAAGACGGCATCGAACACGCGAATTTTACAAAACAGATAAAATCGCAGGACGGCAAAACTGAGCCAAGTGTCGTTAATCTTTTACGGCTTGATTTAACAAAAGTTCGGCTCGATGTCGTTCACGCGATGGACGCGGCGATCGGACTTGAAACAACTTCTTCGATTGCCGCGCGGCACGGTGCGATTGCCGCCATTAACGCCGGATTTTTTAGATTAGACAAAAGCATTTTCGCCGGTGACGCGGCGGGCATTTTGCAGATTGACGGAAAACTTTTGAGTGAAAGCTACGCCGGACGTATCGCGCTTATAATCAGTAACGAAAAAAACAAAACCGAAATCCACTTCTCCAAACAAAATAGAGTTCAGGCTTTAAGAGTCGGAAATTACGATTGGGATGCTTCAGGCATCAATCGTGAACGCAAAACGGACGAGCTGATTTTGTACACGCCGGAATTTCATCGCACAACGCTGACCGACAAAAACGGTCTTGAGGTTATTGTCGAAAATAAAAAAATCGTTTGGATAGCGGACGGGAAAGGAAGTCATTTGATTCCCGGAAACGGTTTCGTTTTATCGGCAAGCGGCAAGGCTCGTGAAAAATTGCTCGGACAAATAAAGATTGGAGAAACCGTTTCGGTCGGCACTCGGCTTTACCCCGTTA
>JACCRD010000019.1 GCA_013813755.1 Acidobacteriota bacterium
CCGCATCTCGGTTCGTCAAATTCGTTATCCTTTTCGCCCGAACACATTTTTTATTACGCTTACGCCGTTTTTCATTCGCCGACTTACCGCGCCCGCTACGCCGAATTTCTCAAGATAGATTTTCCGCGCCTGCCGCTGACTTCAAATTATTTACTTTTCTTTCAGCTTGCGCGTTTCGGCGAACTGCTTGTTGAACTGCATCTTTTAGAAAACGATATCGAAACGGACGTTACCTTTCCCGAAAAAGGCTCAAATACGGTTGAATTGGTAAAATACGAAAACGAAAAAGTCTGGATAAACAAAACGCAGTATTTCGACAATGTTCCCGAAACCGCCTGGAACTTTCACATCGGCGGTTATCAGGTTTTGCAAAAATGGCTCAAAGACCGCAAAAACAGAACGCTTTCACACGACGATTTAGAACATTACGCAAAAATCGTTTCCGCGTTGTCGCAAACTCTTCGATTGATGAACAAGATTGACGAAACAATCGAAGAAAACGGCGGTTTTCCGATTGAGTAACAGCCGGAGCATTTCGTCTGCCGAAGCCGTCAAAGATTGGTTGTCGATGTATGTTAAAATCAGCGTCGAGGTGAAATTTATGCAGACAGTTCAGGAAATTTACGCCGCGTCAATTCGTCCGCTCGGCGAAAGCGAACGATTGCGGATTGCCGCTTTGATTCTCGAAGAAATCACGCAGAGCAGACAGGACAAACAAGTTTCCGATGCGGAAAAGACGCTTGCCCGTCAAAGACTACGGCAGTTTGCCGGAAGCGTCGGCAGCGGAAATGCCAATTCATCGGACAACGAACAAATTGATAAGGATTTGGCGCTCGAATCTCTGAACGCGCGCGAGGACGAAAGCTGATGCTGCTCGATACTTCCGGTTTGTATAGCTATTTCGACAAAGACGATTTGTATCACGTCAAAGCGGTCAAGTATTTCGATGCGTCGGTTTCGATGTTAATCAACGATTATGTATTGGCGGAGTTTATTCCGCTTTGTCTCGTCAGAGGATTGCACCGCGAAAAAACTCTGGCTTTCGTCGAAGAGATATTGCTTTCGCCGTTTATCGAAAAAATCTGGACAACCGAACTGAATTATCTCGAAGCCTTAAATCTGCTCAAAACCCGTTCCGATAAAACATACTCGCTGTGCGACGCCGCAAGTTTTATTTTAATGCGTCAATATGAAATCGTCGAAGCCTTAACGACTGATAAACATTTTGAGCAGGAAGGTTTTGTTCGTCTGCTCAAATAACCCGTTTCGGAATTTTCACATCGGCGGTTATCAAGTTTTGCAAAAATGGCTCAAAGACAGCAAATGCAGAACGCTTTCACACGACGATTTAGAACATTATGCAAAAATCGTTTCCGCGTTGTCGCAAACTCTTCGATTGATGAACAAGATTAACGAAACAATCGAAGAAAACGGCGGTTTTCCGAATGTCTAATAATGTTTTACATTACGCTCGCAAAGCGGACAGACATTATTGATGATGCTCTCGCCCCCAATCACAAACGCCGCAAAATAAGGCGTTCTGCACCGGCAAAACTTATCGGTTGCGCCGGTTCGCTGTTCAAGTTTTTTAATTCGCTGTTTTATCTGCATATTTTCGACTTGATTTTCTTTCCTGCAGTAATTTGAATTAACTCACCTATTTCTGCCATCGTTTTATGGGTGAGCAGCGGCGGGAGCGACAGTATTGATGGCGTCTGTCGCGGCGTGATGCGCGTCTGGCAAAAAGTAAAAGAGTATGGCAAGAACCGCGTAGACCGATAAAAGCTGCACGCCTTCGACCCAATTGCTTTCGCCGTCAGAGCTGATTTGTTGGGCGATTAAAATTGAAGCGATGACGGCGACAACCTCCGGAATGGTGAATTCCAGGTTCATCGGTCTGCCGAACAAATAAGACGCGAAAATTAAAATGGGTGCGACAAACAAGGCAATCTGCAGACTCGAACCCAGTGCGATCGAGAGACTCAAATCCATTTTGTTCCGCATCGCCATTAAAATTGCCGATGAATGTTCGGCGGCGTTGCCAATAATCGCTACCACAATTACGCCTACAAAAACTTCAGTGAGTCCTAAACTTCCGCGCGCCTGTTCGATTGCTCCAACCAGAAATTCCGAAATCAACGCGACAAAAGCCGTGGCAACGAGCAGAACCGTGATTGATTTGCCGCGCGACCAGGCGTGTTCGTGCTGCTGTGTGCTTTCATCGTCGCGTTCGAGTTCGTGACCGATCTGTTTCGCCGAGCCTTGCATTGATTCGCCGAGAAATAAATTTTTATGTGTGACCAGGGAAAACAGAAGGGTAAATCCATAAGTGACGACCAAAACGATGGCGATGGCGAGCGACAAATTTTGTTCTTTGGCGGGTGTCCATCCGCCAGCCTCGACCGGAACCTGCGCCGCGACCTGATGGAAAACACTCGGAATCAGAAGCGCGATGGCGGCTAAGGTTAAAGCCGTCGCCGTCATACTGGCACCTGTGCGGTTAAATTTTTGTTCCTTGTATTTCACTCCGCCTGAAAGAAGCGAAAGTCCAAGCACGAGCAGCAAGTTGCCGATAATCGAACCGGTTATCGAGGCTTTGACTACGCCTTCCAAACCCTTCGATAAAGCGAAAAGCGCGATGATCAGTTCAGCGGCGTTGCCGAAAGTGGCGTTCAGAAGCCCGCCGACGCCTTCGCCCAAATGCTCGGCTAAATGTTCCGTCGCTTTTCCCATCCACCCGGCAAGCGGAATTATCGCCAGACAAGAAACGATAAAGAGCCACGTCGGGTTATTGAGAGCGGGGATGAAACGCATCGCGATGGCGATCAGAACAAAGATAAGCAACCAGTCAAGCGATGGTTTGAGCCACGAACGACGAGGAGCGTTTGATTCACCGGACGGTTCAACAAAATTTGAGACAGAATTATTCAGCACAGGTTTTGACATTGTAATTTTTTATCACAAAATGCGGTTAAGTTCCATTTTTCGATAAATTTTGGTTAAAAATTTCATTTCTTCTTTACGTTTTCCTTCGCGTCTTTGCGCCTATTGCGCGTGCCATAGAAATTTCCTGCACAGGTACAAAGAAAAACATAAAGTGTTTTTGAGATAGCTTCTATTTAATTGCCAAAAACGAGATTGGCTGTAAATCTTCAGCGTCGCCGTTTTCGTCCGTATAGCGAATCGGCACAATCAGCGGTTTGGTTTTTGTATCGCCTGTCTGCCGCAAATCCCTGAAGGCTATTTCCGCTTTTTGGAGACCTAAAATTTTACTAAAATCATTTTTCGCCGCTAGTTTTAACTTTTTGAGTGAGCCAAATTCCCGAAGCAGAATTCTTCGTTCATTTTCCGGAAGCGACGGTAAAATGTTAGCCAGTTCATAAAAATGGTTTGAATCACGCCGCAGCCGATGTACATTGTTTGAAAGATTGTGCGCTTCGTCTCGAAGCCGCGCCAGCATTTGCAGCGCGTCAGAATTAACGTTCATTTTTACAACTTCCCCGTTTTCCCTGATAAAATGTGAAACTTCATTGTGTTTGCCCGGCGGTTTAACGACTGCAATTAATATGAATTTTCGGACTTGCAACTGATCAAAAGCTTTTAGAGCCGCTGATAACTGCGGTTTTCCGCCGTCAATCAAAATCAAATCAGGCAAAATTATGTCTGATTCGATTCTCAAAGATATTCCTTTTTTCAGAGCCGCGAGTTCACTGGTTTCATCCAGAAGCCAAAACTCGTATTCATTTGCCAAAAATTTCCCTTTTTCCCAGACCGCTTTCGCCGCGACAAAATTTGTGCCTGAAATATGCGCGACATCAAAAGCTTCAACTCGACTGATTTTATCGTTCAAAGCGAATGTATTTTTTAATTCCGCCTGCATTTCCGCAAAGGCGGGCGCAGGCTGGATTTTACTAAAATCGTATTCAAATTTTGTCCGGTTAAATGCCGACGCGGTTGTTTTTTTGGTGGTGGCTTTTGCCACGACATTAATTTTGATTTGTTGATTAACACGACTGGTGAGAACTTTGGACAAAAACTTTCGGTCAGCAAAATCAATTAAAACTCGAATTTCCCGGGGCGCGTAAAACTCATAAATCTGCCACAAAATCTGAGATAAAAATTCGGGCGCGGAAAATTCTTTAATTTTTTCAAAAATAAAAACTCTCCGACCGAGGATTTTTCTGCCGCGCTGCGAAATTAGAAAAAGAAAAATCTGCCCGTTCTGTTCGTTAATTTCAAATGTATCAACCGCGCCCTCGAGCCGCAGATTCATTTCTTCTGTATTCCAGACAGTCCGGACACTTTGGAGAAAATCGCGGTGCCGGGCGGCTGATTCAAAATCTAAATCGTCTGCTGCTAATTTAATCTTTTGACCCACAATGCTTTCAAAATTGTCTCTGTCATTTGCCAGAAATAATCTCAGAAGATTTACTCTCTGTCCATAAGTCGCTTGATCGCATAAACTTGCAACACAAGGGGCGACACATTTTTTTTCGTAAAACTGCGTACAAGGCACCGGAAAATTTCCGTCAATTTCAATCGCGCAGCTTCTCAGGCGAAATGTTTTGACTAAAAAATCGAGCAGCAATCGCGTTTTTGTTTCAGGCAAAAACGCGCCGAAGTATTCGGCATTGTCGTTCTGAATTTTTCTTGTGATAAGCAGGCGCGGGTATTTTTCACGGGTGATTTTGAAAAAAGGAAACAGATTCTGTTGACTGAAATTCAAATTATAAAGCGGCTTTTTTTGGCGAACTGTGCGGGCGTAAAGTTTTATTAAATCCTTCTCGCGCGAATTTATAATTTCAATTTTTTGAACTTCTCCGCCGAGCCGATGCTTTTTGGACAAAATGCGGGAAACTTCCGTTTTAATATTTTCCGCCGCGCCAACAAAAATAGTTTTGCCGGCATCGTTTTGAAAAACGAAAATACCTTTTTCTTCGGGCAGGGTTTCTATTTCAAAAGGCGCGATTTGATTCATTTATTCATTTGTCGTTTCGTGGCTTTCGATGAGCGCGTGGATTGTTTCGAGCGAATCGGCATCTTTGATTGTTTTATCTTCGCGCCACCTGAGGATGCGCGGAAACCGGACGGCAACGCCGGATTTGTGGCGTTTTGATTTTTGAATCGCCTCAAACGCGAGTTCAAAAACGAGCTTCGGCGTAACGCTCCGCACCGGTCCGAAAGTTTCCTTTGTATTTTCGCGGATAAATTTATCGACTTTGCGAATTTCCCTGTCGGTCAAACCCGAATATGCTTTGGCAAACGGGACGAGTTCTCCGCCCGACCAAACTGCAAAAGTGTAATCGGTAAATAAACCAGAGCGTTTTCCGGTGCCCTTCTGCGCGTAAAGCAAAACCGCGTCAATCGTGTAGGGATCGACTTTCCACTTCCACCAATCGCCGCGATGTCGCCCGACGCGATACGGCGAAGCCAGACGCTTGAGCATAAAACCTTCAACTTTCAAGGTTCGGCTCGTCTCGCGTTTTTCGGCGAATTCTTTCCAGCTTGCAGCTTCGACTGATTCCGTAATCTGAAAAACTTTTTTTGTCTTGGTATCTAACTCATCGAGAATTTCGCTCAAAATTCGGCGGCGTTCCTGAAATTCAAATGCTCGAATATCTGTCGATTCAAATTCGAGTAAATCGTAGCACTGCAGAATGACAGGGACTTCCGCGAGCAATTTCGCGCCGATGGTTTTGCGTCCGATACGCCGCTGTAATTCATTAAACGACAAGGCAGAACCGTCGAGCCACGGCAGAATTTCACCGTCCAAAACTGTTCCGTCCGGCAAATTTTCCGCAGCGAAGGCAATTTCGGGAAAGCGTTCGGTGATCAAATCTTCTCCGCGCGACCAGATAAAAACTTGTCCGGCGCGTTTTATCACTTGCGCGCGAATACCGTCCCATTTCCATTCCGCTTGCCATTCCTGAACGTCGCCCAAGTCGTCCAAAGGAAAATCAATTTGGTGAGCGAGATGAAACGGGTAAGGTCTGGCAATCGGCGTTTCGTCAGCGCCGAGTTCGTTCGAGACAAGCTGTTGGTAAAATTCAGGGGTCGGCTCCCACGCGCCCATCAGACGCTGCGTGATAATGTCTTTCGGCAATTCGCTGATTTCCGAAAGCGTGCGCGTGACCAATTGCTGCGATACGCCGACGCGAAAACTTCCGGAAATCAATTTGTTGTAAATTAAGCGCTGCGCGTAATTCATCTGATTCCACGATTTTATAACTTCTTCGCGCTGGATTTCTTCGTCTGCGCCGCGCAACGGTAAAAGGCGTTTCTCAACTAATTCATGGAGCGGCGTTTCGTCAATTTCAAAATTATTCGGCAGCAATAAAGCGATAGTTTCCGCGCCGTCGCCGACTGTGTCGCGTGATTCGTCAAACAGCCATTCCGGAATATCAGTCAAAGCCAAAGCCCATTCGCGTAATTTTTTCGAAGGCACAATCTGGCGCGGTTTTCTGCCCGACAAGAAATACAAAGCCCACGCCGCATTTTCAGCATTTGCGCGTTCGAAATAAAACCGAAGAACTTCCACTTTTTCATTAGTTTTATTTGTCTGGTCGAGTTCCGTGTAAAGTTCCGTAAAAAGTTTCATTTGTTTATAAAAAACAGAGCGAAAATTTGCAAAGAAATAAGATGTTTACTAATTCTGACTTTTGCCTTTACCTTATTTACTTTTGCCTTCCAACTTTTAATGTTCGTGTCCTGTTTCTTCAAGCTCGCCTTCTTCTCCAACGTATTGCGCTTTCAAAGGTTTAGCGTTCATTCCGTTTTCGTTGAGCCAGCGAACGAGTTCGGGGATAAAACCGTGCGTCACAAAAACGGTTTCGGCGCTGGTGGCGCGAATCGCGGTTTGCAGTTCTTCCCAATCAGCGTGGTCAGATAAAACAAAACCGCGGTCAACCGCTTTTCTGCGCCGCGCGCCGCGCACGACCATCCAACCCGAAGCAAAACCACTCGAATGCGCTCCAAAACGTCTTAACCAAATCGAACCGGCAGCGGACGGCGGCGCGACAATCAACGAACCCGCAAAATCCTTTTTATTTTCTACCGCGCCGACATATTTTGTTTCCGGCAAATCAACGCCGCTTTCACGGTATGCTTCTGTCAGACGTTCAACCGCGCCGTGCGTAAAAATCTGCCCGATGCTTCGGTCAATTCCATTTAAAACACGTTGCGCTTTTCCCAAAGAATACGCAAAAATAACCGAAACTTTGCCGCGTTCTTGATTGCGCCGCCACCATTGGTTGATTTCTTCAAAAATAATTTCGGTCGGCGTCCAGCGGTAGATCGGCAGACCGAATGTTGCTTCAGTAATAAAATTATGACACCGAACCGCTTCAAAAGGCGCGCACGTCGCGTCGGGTGTTAATTTATAATCGCCGGAGACAACCCAAATTTCGTCTTTGTACTCGACTCGCAGTTGTGCCGAACCGAGAACGTGTCCCGCTGGATGAAACGAAATTTTTACGCCGTCAATGTATTGAGTTTCGCCGTATTTGCTCGTTTCAATTACGGCTTCGTCGCCGAGGCGAATCCGCGAGAGGCGTTTTCCTTCTTCGGGGACAAGATAACTTTGATTTCCGCGGTATGTGTGGTCGGCGTGAGCGTGAGTGAGCAGCGCTTTTTTAACCGGCAGCCACGGGTCAATATAAAAATCCCCTTTTTTACAATACAAGCCTTTGTCGGTCAATTTTATCAATTCGCTTTTCATTATTTAAAATACGACAATAAATATTTATTAATCATAAAACACTTGAATGCGCTTTTGAAAAGCTCGGTGGCTTATTTCAAAGATTTTTATAGCTTTTGGCGCGTGGCATTTTAATTGCATTAGCGAGCGATACAATTATTCAAAAAAGGACATTTATCAAGGTGGGAAAGAAAGGCAAAAATAATTTTTGGTGGACAGCGGCTTTAGGCGTCGGCGCGCTTACCGCTCTGGCTGTTTCGAGAAAAACCAAACCATCTTTTGATTTTCGGGATCAGATAATTTTAATTACCGGCGGCTCGCGCGGATTAGGGTTAGTTCTCGCTCGTCAGTTGGTTGCTCAGGGCGCGAAACTCGCAATTTGTTCGCGGAGCGCGGATGAATTAAGCGCTGCCAAAAAAGATTTAGCAAGTCTGGGCGCTGAAGTTTTTGATGTTGTATGCGATGTCCGAATTCAATCCGAAGTCGAACAGATGATTGAAAGGGTTTGTAATCATTACGGACAAATCGACGTTTTAATCAACAATGCGGGAGTAATTCAGGTCGGACCATTGGAAGTGCAAACTCAGAAAGATTTTGAAGACGCGATGGCAGTTCATTTCTGGGGACCTTTCTATACAATGAATGCCGTTCTGCCCGAAATGCGAAAACGCGGCGCGGGTCGCATTGTTAACATCTCTTCAATCGGCGGCAAACTAGCTGTCCCGCATCTTGCTCCATACTGTGCCAGTAAATTCGCGCTTGTCGGACTTTCCGGCGCGATGCGCGTTGAACTCGTCAAAGAAAATATTTTTGTAACCACTGTCTGTCCCGGCTTGATGCGCACGGGCAGTCACGTCAACGCGGTTTTCAAAGGTCAAAATGAAAAGGAGTTTGCCTGGTTCAGCATCGGCAACGCTCTGCCCGTTTCTTCAATTAGCGCAGAATCGGCGGCAACTCAAATTATTGAAGCATCCCGGGCGGGTCAGGCAGAAATAATCGTTTCACCGCAGGCGCAGATTGCGGCGAAGGCAACCGCTCTATTTCCTGAATTGACAGCCGAAATCTCCGCCTTAGTTAATCAAATTTTGCCCGCGCCGGGTGGCATCGGTGAAGGTCACGCGCTCGGCAAAGACAGCACATCGTTTGTTTCGCCCTCATTTCTAACCGCTTTGGCGGATAAAGAATCTTTTGAAAATAACGAGCTTAAATCTTCTGAAAATTTAATTTAGCGAATAACATCCTGAGGAGTTAATTTTATGGAACACATCAACGAAGATAAATCATCGATGGACAATTTGACTGACACAAATGTCAATGTCGGAAACACCGAACGTGTCGTTTCGGCGATTGCAGGCGGCGCGTTAGTGGCTTACGGTCTTAAGCGCGCTGATACAACCGGTATTTTACTTTCAGTTCTGGGCGGCGGCTTGGCACTGCGCGGCGCAACCGGACACTGCCAGGTTTACGACGCAATGGATATGAATACAAACGAAGAGCACGGTTTTGCCGGAGAACAAGATTCAAATAAAAAATCGAGAGGATTTTTATCATCCAAAATACACGTTAAAAAATCTGTCACAATCAATAAATCGCCGGCTGAACTTTATCAATTCTGGCGCAACTTTGAAAATTTGCCGAAATTTATGTCGCACCTCGAATCGGTTTCCAATTCAGAAGGAAATCGTTCGCACTGGGTGGCAAAAGCGCCGTTCGGAACAACTGTCGAATGGGATGCGGAAATTACCAGCGAACGCGAAAATGAGCGCATCGGCTGGAACTCGGTCGAAGGCGCCAGCGTTCCAAATTCCGGGGTCGTCGAATTTCGTCCGACTTCGACGCGTGGCACAGAAGTGCGAGTTGTTTTAACTTACGAGCCGCCAGCCGGAAAATTGGGCGCGATGATCGCCAAGCTTTTTGGCGAGGAACCGAGCCAGCAGGTTTACGGCGATTTGTGTCGTTTCAAAAGTATGTTTGAATCCGGCGAAATTATCACCACCGAAGGTCAATCCTCCGCTCGGAAGGAAGACGCGAAAGCGGCGAAAGCATAAAAATAACTTGAGCATATTTAATTTGGGTTGACCAACGAATTTAGGCAAAAATTTTTAAACCTAAATGTTTCAATCCAATTTAATTTTCACTCACCAGGGAACAAGGAGAATTTTAATGAAAGCAGTTTGTTGGAACGGAAAACACGATGTGCGCGTGGAAAACGTGCCTGATCCAAAAATTTTGAATTCGCGCGACGCGATTATAAAAATTACGACGACCGCGATTTGTGGCTCTGATTTGCATCTTTACAACGGTTATATTCCGTCGATGCAGGCGGGCGACATTCTCGGACACGAATTTATGGGCGAAGTCGTCGAAACCGGAAAGGATGTGGGCAATTTGAAAAAAGGCGATCGTGTTGTCGTCCCGTTTACGATTGCGTGCGGCAATTGTTTTTTTTGCCAGCGTGATTTCTGGTCTCTGTGCGACAACTCAAATCCAAATCCGGAAGGTCAGGAAACGTTATATGGATTTTCCGGTTCAGGTCTATTCGGTTATTCACATATGATGGGCGGTTTTGCAGGCGGACAGGCTGAATTCGTGCGTGTTCCGTTTGCCGATGTCGGTCCTTTAAAAGTTCCAGATTCGCTCGAAGACGAACAGGTTCTATTTTTATCTGATATTTTCCCGACCGGTTATATGGCGGCGGAAAACTGCAGTATTCAACCCGGCGATACGGTTGCGGTGTGGGGCGCGGGTCCCGTCGGACAATTTGCGATTAAATCGGCTTTTATGCTCGGCGCGGAAACGGTAGTCGTCATTGATCATTACAAAGATCGTCTGGCTCTAGCGCTTCAGGAAAATAAAAATTTGCGAACAATAAATTTTGACGACGAAGACGTTTTCGAGCAATTAAAAGATATGACCGGCGGGCGCGGACCCGATTCCTGTATCGATTCAGTCGGACTCGAAGCGCACGGCACTACGCCGGACGCGATTCTTGACCGAGTTAAAGCTTCGATGATGCTCGCAACCGACCGACCGCACGCGCTTCGACAGGCGATTCACTGTTGCCGCAAAGGCGGTACTGTTTCAATTCCGGGGGTTTACGGCGGATTTCTTGACAAACTCAATTTCGGCGCGGCTTTCAACAAAGGTTTGACGTTGAAAATGGGACAAACCAATATGCACAAATATATGCCGAAACTTCTCAAACATATCGAGGACGGCGATATCGACCCGAGATTTGTTATCTCACACCGTTTGCAGCTGGATGAAGCGCCGAATGCTTACAAACAATTTAACGAACAAAAAGATGACTGGCGTAAAATCGTTTTGAAACCATAACGTGTTTTTGAAATTGATCGTGGAGAAGGTTTAAGTTGATTAATGAAAACAGCTACAATTTGAACCTTCTCTTTTTTAAACCCTTCTACTAAATAATATTTATGAAAAAAAATTCGTCGGAAATCTCCGAATTTTTGGAAATCATAAGCGGCTATCAGCGTTCGAGGGTTTTATTTACTTTGATTGAGCTTGAAATACCGACTTTACTGAAGGGTAAAAAATTCACCGCTAAACATCTTGCAAAACGTCTGAAAATTCATCCTCTGGCAATGGAAAGATTTCTCAATGCTGGCGTTTCGATTAATATTCTGAACAAAAAGAATGACAAATTTTTTAACTCAAAATTTGCTGAAAATCATCTTGTAAAAGGCGCGGAATTCTACCTCGGCGGTAGCATTAAACGGCATCGTGAAAGAAGTTATGCAGTTTGGGGAAATCTTACTGACGCTTTAAGGAATTGGAAATACGGCGAAACCGCAAGCAAAAATCCGGAGGACGAAGATCAGGGCGCCGAGGCGATGACCGAACAGCATAATCTTGCGCTTCTCCACGGTTTTGAATTGGCTAAAGCGTTTGATTTCACAAAGTTTACAAGGATTCTCGATGTCGGCGGCGGAACCGGCGCGATGTCCATTGCTTTGTGCGAATCCTTTCCCAAACTCGAAGCAATCGTTTTTGAACTGCCTCAAAATATTAAAATCGCGGCTGATTTTGTTAAACAAAAAAAATTAAACGGTCGCGTTAAAACTGTCGGCGGTGACTTTCAAAAAGATGATTTACCCGAAAATTTCGACGCAGCACTTCTCGCAAATTTTATGGCGGTCGCCGATGCCAAAAGTAATATAAAATTATTAAAACAAATCTACGAAAAGCTTCCCGCCGGCGGCGTTTGTATTTTAAGTGGCTGGATCATCGACGATTCACACCTAGCGCCGCAAACTTCAGTTTTGTTTTGTTTGGAAGATATTTGTTGGAATGCGCCTGATGTCGAAAGAAGCTTTAAAATTTATAAATCGTGGTTAAAAGAAGCGGGCTTCAAAAATATCAAGTCCCAAAGCTATCTCGAACCCACGAGAATGATTTACGGATACAAAAAATAATATTTACCGGAAAATATTTACTTTCCGATTAGCTTTTCTAATTCCCTTTCAATATTATGCGCCCGCATTAGTGTTTCGCCGATTAAAAAACCTTTGTACCCGACTTTTTCGAGCCGCACGATATCTTCTCGACATCTGATACCGCTTTCGCTAATTAAAATTGCATCTTGAGGAGCGAATCTAATCAAGTTTTCAGAACTTTCGAGCGACACTTCAAAGGTCTGCAAGTTTCTATTGTTAACACCGATTACTTTGGCGCCGATTTGTTCGGCACTTTTCATTTCTTCGACTGTATGAACTTCAATCAGAGCGTCTAAACCTAAATCCCCTGCAAGTTTATGAAGATTTTCAAGCTGCGTGATTTGATGTTTTTCAAAGGCGGCGACAATCAACAAAATTACTGAGGCTCCCGCTATCGCCGCTTGAAAAATCTGTCGTTCATCCAAGATAAAATCTTTACATAAAACCGGAATTTGGTCTTCGATTGTTTCAACAACCACTTTCAAATCGTTTATTGAACCGCCGAAAAAGTGAGCTTCAGTTAAAACCGAAATCGCGACGGCACCGCCATTGACATAATGTTTAGCTGTCCGCTCCGGATTGGCATCAGCGTTGATTGTTCCTTTTGAGGGTGAAACGCGCTTGAATTCGGCAATGATATTTGTTTGAGCAGAATTTTGTAACTTTGTAAACAATCTGTCCCGAACAGCTTTGTTTCTAATTTCAAACGCCTGATCGCGCAATTTTTTAGGCAATACATCAACGAATTCCTTTTTTATCGTTTCACGTTTTTTTTCTAAAATTTTATTTAGAAATCTTGTCGAGCTAGCAGCATCTGACACAATTTTATTTCTCCGCGTTGGTAAATTTGATTAGTTGGTTGAGTTTTTCTGCCGCCGCGCCGCTGTCCACACTTCGGTTTGCTAAATCGATGGCGTTTTCTAAAGTGTCTGCTTTTCCGCCAATAAAAATCGCCGCGGCGGCGTTGAGAATAATTAAAGATCGAGCGGAATCTTTTCTTTTGCCGCCTAAAACATCTTTTATAATTTGAGCGTTGGCAGCGGGGTTTCCGCCGCGCAAAGATTCAAGTTCGTCTGTGCCGACAAGTTCAAATCCGAGTTCGGCGGGCGAAATTTCGAAATATTTGAAATAATCAGGCGTAATTTCAACAACCGAAGTATTTGCGCTGATCGTTATTTCATCTAACCCGTCGAGACCGTGCACGACCCAGGCTTTTTTTGTACCTAGAGTTGAAAGCGTTTTAGCAACCGGCGCGAGCAGAGATTCGTCCCAAACTCCCATAATTTGAAAAGGGGCGTTCGCCGGATTTGTTAAGGGTCCGAGAAGATTAAAAGTCGTATGCACGCCGAGCGCACGGCGCACGGCGGCAACGCGGGCGGTCGAAGCGTGATAAAGCGGCGCGAACATAAAGCAGATGCCGATTTCATTTAAGCATCTTTCGGACGTTTCGCGGCTGGCTCCGACATTGACGCCAAGCGCGGAAAGAACATCGGCGC
>JACCRD010000053.1 GCA_013813755.1 Acidobacteriota bacterium
GAAAGGAGCGGATTCGGCACAACCAATTCAAAATCAACGTCAATCGTATTTCCGAAACCCTGACACAGAGGGCACGCGCCGAACGGCGAATTAAAACTAAACAGACGCGGCTCCGGTTCTTCATAAATCGTGCCGTCGTATTTGCAAATGAATTTCTCGGAAAAATTGAGAGTTACCGGTTCGGATATTTCCGATTTTTCTGAGCTTCTAGCCTCCGCTGTTTGAATAACCGCCGAACCGCTTTCTCGAAAACAGGTTTCGAGCGAATCAACCAGCCGCTGCCTGATTTCCCGATCCGCTTTCAGGCGGTCAACCAATATAAAGACGTTTTCAAAACTTTTGAGCTTAAAATCCTCCGGCGTGTTGAGTTCGATAATTTCGCCGTTATGGAAAAGTCTCGAAAATCCGTGTCCCAGCAAATTCATCAAAACCGCTGTCGTGTTTTGCGTCTTGGCGGTTGGATTGTGAAACGTTTCGATCGTAAACACGACATAAAACCTTGTGCCTTCCGCGAGCGCCGCCAAAATTTCATCAGCCGCCGATTCGGGCGAATCTTTTTTTACCTGGCGTCCGCAGACGTGACAAAAGGTTTGACCGACACGAGCATACAAAAGACGCAAGTAGTCGTAAATTTCAGTTTGCGTGGCAACGGTTGAGCGCGGATTACGCGTCGTGTTCTTTTGCCGAATCGCAATCGCTGGAGCAATACCGATAATTTCGTCAACATCCGGTTTATCCATCCGCTCCAGAAATTGCCGCGCGTACGCCGACAGCGATTCGACATATCGGCGCTGCCCTTCGGCGTAAACCGTATCAAAGGCGAGACTCGATTTCCCCGAACCGGAAACGCCCGTTACCACAATTAATTTATTGATTGGTAGCGAAAACGAAATGTTTTTTAAGTTATGAACCCGCGCCCCGCGCACTTCGATTGCTTCTTCGGCTTTTTTTACTGCTGGCATAGGTAAAAATGGTGAAAATTCTGTCGTGATTGGCAAAATATGATTTTAACAAATGAGAAGTGAGACACCAAACGGCAGATAAATTCTGCTTGAAGTGAAACTTCAAAACGTTTGATATTTATAATTCTTAACAGCTCTGATTTGTGAATCAAAAATATTTGTTGTGATAAATAATGTATAATCGAAAAGTGATTGAGAGCATTTGTATGAAACAAATTTTTATAATTGGATTTCTCACTGTTTTTTTTAGTTTTTTCGCCTGCAATTTTTTAAGCGACGCGGCGATTGCTGCTGTGCCACATTTTGAGGAAATTCAACTGGACGAAAAAAATGCTGCAAAAGAAAAAACGCCGGTTTTAATCGAGCTTTTTACCGCTGAAGCTTGTCCAATGTGTCCGCCTGCCGATAAAAATCTGGTTTTTCTGGAAAAAGAACAGCCTTTTCCCGAAGTTGAAGTAATTACGCTTTCACTGCACGTTGATTACTGGAACGGGCGCGGCTCGAACGACGAATTTGCATCACCGATGTTTACTCGCCGGCAGGATATTTACGGACAGATTTTCCGCGTTAGTCAGATTTTCACGCCGCAAATGATTGTTGACGGACGAACGCAGTTTGCCGGAGCGGATTTGGCGAAAGCGCAGAAAGCGGTAATTGAAAACGCTAAAAATGCTAAAGGGAAAATCGAAATATCGACTGCGAAAGATGCGGGAAGCGACATAAAAATTCAAGTAAAGATTTCAGACCTGCCCGCGCACGAAAATTCAACCGTTTTTCTGGCGATTGCCGAAGACAATCTCGCCTCAAAACGCGGGCGCAGTGCAACCACGAAGCGAGAATTTGTTTCAGTGGTGCGCGAACTCAAATCACTCGGATTTCTCACCGCCGCTCAAAAAAGTCTCGAAACCGAAATAGTCTTACAATTTCAGCCCGCCTGGAAAAAAGAGAATCTGAAATTTGTCGTCTTTGTGCAGGAAAATGCCAATCGAAGAATTCTGGGCGTTAATAAAGTAAAATTATTGTAAATCTACCAGCGTGAATCATAGCGGGTGAAATTCGTCCGCCAATCTTCCTCCAAATCTTGTTTTATAAAATGAAATTTGCCGTCAAAAATCACTTCGGTTTCAAGCGGACGGCGCAGGCGATAAGTTCCTCCGGAAGGCGAGCAAATGATCAGCGTCACTTTTTCCGCGCTCAACTGCGAAACAACCGCGCTGCGCCAGTCGTTTTTAGAACGATAAAGCAAACGCCCCCCGATTGGCATTTCGCGGAGAAAAATTATTGTCTGTTGAAAATCTATTTCCAAAACGAAAACGGCAGAGATTAAAATTTAACTTTTCTTTTAATCTCTGCCGTAAAAAAATTTATAAATCTGCTCTTAACGCTTTTATGGGTTACCTTCAAAAGGCAAATCATGTTGTCCCTTCTGCTTGCTGACCGCGTAAACGCGCATTCCGATTGAAATCATCAAAACGGAAATTCCAATCCATATAAAAACCCAAGCGATTGCGGGAAGACCAGTCGCTGCCGCCATATTCGCGGCGTCCGTGTGGATATGTGAGCCGACGAACGGCGCGTTGATAAAGAATAAGGTTTTCAAATCAAGGAGCGAGTTCAAAACGCATTGCACGGCAAGAAAAGCGACGGTAAAATTTGCCCATTTCGCTGAGCCATAACGTGCAATAGCGAGCAATCCGGCGGTTAAGAGCACACCGGACGCGACTGTAAAAGCAACGCTTCCAAAACTTACGTCAGCCGAAAATACATTCCAGACGGGCGCGAGAAATCCGAAAACGACGGTCATAATTCCGACAAAAGCCGCTGCCGTCATCAATACAACGCGGGCGGAAAAGGCGCGTCGGATTAAAACTAGCAGCGCGACACCGAACGCAGTTGTGCCGAGATAACCGGCGCTGGAAGTGACCAAAACCGAGAGCCAATTACCGGAAAGCGCCTGAACTACTCCGCTTCCATCGCTCGCAACGGTCAAACTTTGCACCGAGCCGCCGGTTAGAAGCGAAGCCAGCGCGTGACTTCCTTCGTGGATAAAGGTAACAAACAGCCGGATCGGATAAACCAGATAATCGGCAAACGGAATGAACCATAAAGCGATTGTAATAATTGTCGCAATTATAAGAAGTGTAACTTGCGGTTTAACATCTTCAGCCAATTTGTATTTCATATTTGAAAACTCCTTTTTGCTAGTTCCTATTTTACGCTTTTTTAGCGGCAAAGTTCAAAGTTAATTCGCTTGTTCAGTGATTAATTTCAATTTTTTTGTTGCTTATCATTATTAGTAAACACAAAAATAATTACGCTTCACGAAGCAAATCTCCCGATTTTCCGCCGGTTTTTGATTCAAGCTGGATGTTCGTAATTTGAATATCATTCTGCACGGCTTTACACATATCATAAACGGTCAGAGCGGCAACTGAGACCGCCGTTAGAGCTTCCATCTCAACGCCCGTGCCGGCATTAGTTTTCGCCTCGGCTTCTAAATAGATTCCAAATTCTGTGATTTCAGCTTTAACAATAATTCTTGAAAGCGCGATTTGATGACACAGAGGAATTAAATCAGAAGTTTTCTTCGCCGCCATAATTCCGGCAATCCGCGCGATTTCCAACGGATTGCCTTTCGGATTAGTTTGATTTTTCAAGATTTTAATTGTTTCTTCATTGAGCAAAATTTTTGCGGAAGCAATCGCACGTCGGGCGGTGGTCGGCTTCTCGCTCACGTCAACCATTTTGATTTTTCCGTCATCGTCCAAATGCGAAAGTTTTTGCATAAAATTGATCTGTGGGTTACTAAATTTTTAAGGCAGATACGCAATTTCGACCACATCGCCTTTTTTATAATTTTTACCTTTCGGCACAAAAACCAAAGCATTCGCACGGGAAAAAGCGACAAAATTTGACGAGCCTCCAAACTGCAAAGATTCGATCACCAGATTTCCCCGCTCGTTTGTTTCAACAGAAACGGGCAGAAATGAATCGCGCTCCTTCGCGCCTTTGAACTCTTTTTCGGCGACGGCAAAACCTTTCTTCAACTCGCAATCCTTAGCGCCCCGCATTTTTAGAAGCGCGCAGCGAACAAACAAATAAAACGTCACTGCTACCGAAACCGGATTTCCCGGCAGACCAAAAATTAATGTCTTGTCGAGTTTAGCAAAAACCGTCGGCTTGCCGGGTTTCAGCGAAACTCGCTCGAAAAAAAATTCCGCACCAATCTCGCGCAGAGCCGGTTTTGTAAAATCATAATCGCCGACCGAAACACCGCCGGAAATTATTAAAACATCGCAAGCCGTCAGGCAACTTTGGATTTTAGATTTTAGATTTTCGATTTCATCTCCGACAATTGGCAAAACTTTTGTTTCCGCGCCAGCTTTTTCCGCAAAAACTTTGAGCATAATTGAATTTGAGTCGCGAATCTGATCTTGTCCCGGTTTTTGATTGATGTCAACAATTTCGCTTCCCGTCGCTAAAATCACCACTCGCGGTTTTTTGAATACTTTGATTTTCGCGTAACCGAAAGAGGCGAGCGGCGCAATCATTTGAGCTGTCACAAGTTCGCCTCGATCAAAAACCTTCGCGCCTGTTTCGATTTCCGCGCCTTTCAGAACAATGCTTTGCCGCTCTTTTGTTGCTTCCGCAATCTCAACGAAACTTCCGCCTTCGCCTTTTTTCGTTTCGCGCGCTAGTTCTTTTTTCTGAACCGAATCGGCGCCCACGGGAACGCGCGCCCCGGTCATAATCCGCACAGCTTCACCGCGTTTTACTTTTTCGTCAAAACCTTTTCCCGCCACCGATTCGCCGATAATTTTCAGTTTTGCCGGATTTTTTTCGGCGGCGTTGGCGACATCATTCGTCCTGACCGCAAAACCGTCCATTTGCGAGCGGTCAAACGGTGGTAAATCCATATCAGCGCGAATTTCTTCGGCTAAAACTCGCCCGATTGATTTTTCCAAATTAATCGTTTCCGCTTTGAGCAAAACGGTTTCGCGCTCGATTGTTTGAATTGCTTCCCGAATCGAAATCATAACTACAGTTTTTATAAAGCGGCGGAAAAAGACAAGCTGTCAAGAATGATTAACGAGCGAGAAATCGGCAAAAACAAATTTCGGAAAAATTAAAAATAAATTTCAAGCGAAATAAAGATTATATTAACGCAGAAGTTAGGCAGATGGGTGAAGCAAATATCGCGGATTCGCCAGATAAGCTCGAACTGCATCTCGAGTAATACTGATTTTCGCTTCCTGCCATCTGATCCTTTCCCGAAACGAATAACTCTCTAATCTCAAGAACGCTCGCAAACACAGCAGGAGGTGATTTTGCCTCGGTCGCCGCCGCCGTGCCGGCGAGCGTTCAATCAAACAAAACTGCTTGACTCCGCTATTGTTTAAGTCAATTTAATTACTAAAGAAATTTTGTGATTAAAAGATCATTAATTGTAAGTCAGCAATAACAATCCGCTTTGTACCCAGCCCTTAACAGAACCTATCCAGAAAAAAGGAAAGTATAAATTACTCCGGCGAAACCGATATGATCCACCGATGCTTATTTTAATACTGAAAGCAAAACTGTAGACATTATTCCCTACTGTGACAACTTACCCTGGTTTTTATCCCCGCTTCCTGCCTGATACCAACCGTTTTCAGCCAAAGAATTATTGCATAAACGGAAGCCGGTTTTAACCTGACATCAATATAAAACATGATACGCGAGGCAATCGACTCGATGATGCGACGACCTTTATGCCGAACACGGTGTCGGTCACCGGACCGACGGCGGCTGAGGTGGCAATCAGCGGACGAATCACGAGTGCGGCTGGAGTCGGGTTGAGCCGGGTGGTCGTGATTCTGCAGAACACGCAGAGCGGCGAGATGCAGATTGTGAGAACCGGCGCGGGCGGCGCGTATCGGTTTGAGAACTTAACGGTCGGATTTGATTACGTGATTACGCCGCGGCTATCGAGGCACACATTTACACCGGGGAGCAAGCAGGTGTCATTGTTTGAGGAGATAACAGAGATGGATTTTACAGCGAATAACACAAAGACATGGCGCGTTAGCCGGTAAATCACTCAAGCGTAATCAGGAAGACAGCAAACAATAGATGAACTCGCGCTTTAACGCTCGTCGGCACGGCAGTGCGGCGAGCGTTGCAAAGAGTGTGATGCTCAACTGGTTTAATTCGCAATCAGGCAATTAAGAATTATTTTAGCTGATAAAATTAAGTGAAAATAAAATTTCACTTTCTTAAAATAAAAAACACGGAGACCGTTTTGGTATCCGTGTTTTTTATTTAAACGTCGAAATCTCTTCCGGTGCGAATTCGTATCGGCAAAAACATTTTCCGCCAATACTCGCCCCATGGATTCAGCAGATCGATTTTTTGTTTGAAAGTCTGCCGACTTGGTATTCGATAATCTTCAAGACTTCAGAAATAGAAATCATAACTAAAGTTTTTATAAAGATTAAAAAATACAAGCGTAAAAACTTATTTGATTGAAAATGAATAGCGAAACATTTCGGGCAATGATACAATTTTTACATATTAATAAATCTATATTTGAGAGGAAGTTTATAAAACTGTGATTGATTTTGAATTGACCGAAGAACATCTCGCATTAGAAAAAACCGTCCGCGAATTTTGTCAGGGCGAAGTCGCGCCGTTTATCAAAGAATGGGACGAAAAATCGCATTTTGAGCGCGGCGTTTTTGATAAAATGGCAGATCTTGGACTGCTTGGCGTGTGCATTCCTGAACAATATGGCGGCGCGGGTTTTGATTATATTTCTTTGGGAATTGTCTGCGAAGAACTCGAGGCGTGCGATACGTTTTTACGTGTGGCGATGTCAGTTCACGTCGGGCTGAATTCTTTGAGCCTGCTAACGTGGGGAACCGAAGAACAAAAACAAAAATATCTTGCGCCGCAGGCGAAAGGCGAGAAGCTCGCAACTTTTGGTTTGACTGAGCCAAACGCGGGTTCGGATGTGATCGGAATGCGTTCAAGCGCTCGGCGCGACGGTGATGATTGGATTCTCAACGGCGAAAAAATGTGGATTTCGCTTGGCGATGTTGCCGACCATTTTTTATTTTTCTGCTGGACTGATGAAGAAAAAAGAAAACAGCGCGACCACACGGGAATGAGCTGTTTTATTGTTGAGCGCCAAATGCCGGGATTTTCAAGCGGAACGCTGCACGGCAAACTCGGAATTAAAGCCGGAAACACCGGTTATTTTACTTTGCAGGATGTTCGTGTTCCGCAAGCGAATATGCTTGGAAACGAAGGCGAAGGTTTTAAGATTGCAATGTTTTCTCTGGAAAATGGGCGTTATACGGTTGCTTCCGGCGCGACGGGTGTGATTCGCGCTTCGCGTGACGCTTCGGTCGCTTATGCGAATGTGCGCGAAACGGCGGGCGTAAAAATCGCTTCGCATCAACTCGTCAAGCAGAAAATCGCCGAAATGGAAGCCGATTATGAAATGGCGCATCTTTTGTGGCTGAAATGCGGTTACTTGAAAAATGAAGGAAAACCCTCTGCCAGAGCAGCGAGTCTTGCGAAATGGCAGGCAACTGTCCGCAGTGAAAAAGCCGCTTCGATGGCGATTGAAGTTCACGGCGCGAATGGCTACACTAACGATTACCCGGTCGAAAGATATTTGCGAAACTGCAAAGCCGCCGTCATTTATGAAGGTACACGCGACATTCATACTCTAATGCAGGCTGATTGGGCTTTGGGGTTGAAAAAGGAAAAACAAGCCCGCGTAATTTTGCCGCCTTTTCAATCAAAAGAGCAGGAAGCGAAAGGGGCGAGTTAAATTACATTGGAAAATTCAAAGAAAAATCATAAAGGCGTGAGAAATTTATATCCCTCCGCCTTTTTGATTTTGATTTTCACATTTTTTATAAAAGATTATCTAGCCGGATTTGCAGCCGTCCTTGGAATGTCTTGAAGTGCGAGGCTGTCTTTCGGCGAAGCGAATTTCCATTCACCGTTTTCTCTGACAAATTTGATCGCCGTCCACACGCCTAAACTTCCGCCTTTCATCTGAGCAACGGCGGTTTCGCCTTCGATTTTTTCGTTGCGGATTTCGCGTTTTTCTTCGACGGGCGATTCGTTGTCTTCCAGAATCGCCAGCAAAGAAGCGGACTTTTCGCTTTTCATCTCAGCTTGCCAATAACTGATTGCCGATTGGGAAAGAAATTTCTTGACGCCCGATTCGTCTTTTTTCTGCAAAGCTGCGTAGTAATTTTCGACGACTGGCGCGAGTGTCGGCGCGTTGTTGCTCGTAGCCGCATCAGGCGCTTTAGTCGTCGCCAGAGGATTGTTATCAGCGGTATTTGACGAAGAAACATTCGAGTTCGCGTTGGCAATATTCGCTTTCGAATTTCCCCTACTGCCCGGCGATTCGGCAGTGTTTGCGCAGCCGCTCAAAAACATTGTAAAAGTTGTAAAAGTAAAAAACATCGTTAATATAAAAAATCGCATTGACTACTCCTTCGAATATAAAAATTCGTTTGAAAACAAAAAAGTATAAATCATTAAACAAAAATGGACAAAACTTACAACGTTGAACTGCGGCGCGTATTTTTACTTGAAAACTTACCTGAACCTCTGACGCGGGCGAGTCGGCATCTACAAATTTTTGATAATTATATCGAAAACACGCGCCTGCGGCTGCGCTCGATTCGCTCGCCTGAAACAAAAGAGTGGATTTGGATTTTAGAACAAAGGTTTTTGCTTGAGGATTCCGGGCGGTGGGGAATTTCCAAAATTCATCTGGACGAAAATGAACACCGCGCTTTTGAGATGTTCGAGGGCAGGGAAATAAACAAAAACGAAAAAGTTCAAACCAACGAAATTCGTAAAAACCGTTACTTTTATCAAGGAGGCGAGCGACAAATTAAAATCGATTTGTTTTTAGGCGAGCTGTGGGGATTGGTTACAGCGCAGATCAACTTTCAAACAGCGGAAGAAATGTCCAAACTCGAAACGCCGCCGTTCGCAATTTTGGAAGTTACCGACAACGAATTTTTTACGGGCAAAAACCTTGTCGGAAAAACTTTCGCCGACGTGCAGACAGAATTTTTGAAATATTAATTGATTCTTTTGCCCTGTTGCTTAAATGCTGCCCGCCAAATCTTCAAAATCCTCGATTGAAGGCAATTCCGATAAATCTTTTAAGCCGAATTGCAGCAGAAATTCTTTTGAAGTGCCGTATTGCATCGGTCTGCCGACGGTTTCTTTGCGACCTTTTGCCGTAATCAGGCGTTTGTCGAGCAGAGTTTTGATTGCTGAAGCCGATTGCACGCCGCGAATTTCCAGAATCTCTGGAACCGTGACGGGCTGTTTATAAGCAATAACCGCCAGCGTTTCAAGCGCCGCCAGAGACAATTTAGCATTTGGTCTGGTCTTGAGGAATTTGCGGACTTCTGTGTGAAACTCCGCACGTGTGGAGATCTGCCAGCCGCCGGCGATTTCGCGCAAAGTTAGACCGCTTTCCCGGTGTTGATATTCGTTTTGTAACTGTTCGACTGCCGCTTCAATTGTTTCGCGGTCTTCGTCTAAAACTTCCGCTAAAAGTTTCGCGCTGACGGGTTCATCAGCGACAAAAATCAGCGCTTCAATAATTGCGACTATTTCATTGATACTGCGCGGCTGTCTCTCTGTTTCTAAATCCATCTTTTGCGCTTGTTTTATTTTGATTTCGTCAAAACTACATCGCCGAAAATGCTTTGTTGCAGAAGGGTTACGTTGCCCATGCGGACGAGCTCCAGAACTGCGATAAATGCTAAAATAATTTCCTGCCGGGTGCTCATTTCGCGCAGAAGTTCAAGCAAATGTAACTGCTCGCGCTCGCGGAACATAGCTTTTAATTTTTTGAGCATTTCCGCCAGACTCATTTCTTCGCGCTCAATTTTAAGGATCACATCTTCTTTGTGTTTTGCCAGAATTTTTTGAAAAATCTTTAGTAAGTCAAAGACGTTTGAATTAACTTCCGTGTTATTTTCGTCCGATTCAATTTTCCCGCGCGTGAAAATTGCCTGCTCGACGGTCGAGCGTGTCCAGAGCATCTGCGAGGCGTTTTTGTAAGTTTCATATTCAAGCAGACGATCAACCAATTCCCGGCGCGGGTCTTCTATTTCTTCATCTGGCGCTTCCGAAATTTCACGCGGGAGCAGCATCTTTGATTTTATCTCGATCAAGGTCGCCGCCATCACCAAAAAATCAGCGGCTAAGGAAGTATCGAGACTTTTTATCAGGCGAATGTATTTGAGATATTCGTCCGTAATGCGCGCAATCGGAATATCGAAAATATTTGCCTGTTCCTGCTTAATCAGATACAAAAGCAAATCGAGCGGTCCGGCAAATTCTCCCATCTGAAGCCGAATTTCATCGCGCGATTCTCGAATGATGTGTGGAATTTCAGTTTGAAAATCAAAACTAAATTGCTCGATTTGTTCCATTGTCGGCGATTAAATTCTTATTCACTTGTCAAAGAATAATTTTGTAAATCTTTGAGTAAAACGTGCTTCAAAGCGGCTTCGTGCGTCGCTTCTAAAATTATGCGTGGGGCGCATCCGGCTTCGAGCGCTTCGCGCCAGCGCAGAACGCACAGACACCATTTGTCGCCGTTTTTGAGTCCCGGAAAATTAAATTCCGGACGCGGTGTCGATAAATCGTTTCCGCGTTCGCGCGAAAACTCAAGAAATTCGTCGGTCACCTGCGTGCAAACCGTGTGGCTGCCGACATCATCCGCGCCGGTCTGGCAAAATCCGTCGCGGTAAAATCCGGTCAGAGGTTTCAGGCAGCAGCATTTTAATTCGCCGCCCAAAACATTTTTCGGTTTGGGCTTGTGTCCGTTTCCATTTGTGATACTCATAATTTTTTAAGCTAAAGCCTTCAAGCAGTTTGATAATTTCTCTGACTTTCATTTTGTACCGACAATGCCCATCTTTTGATAAACATCTTTGAGCGTTTCTCCGGCAATCGAACGCCCTTTTTCCGCGCCTTTTTTTAGGATTTTTTCGAGTTCGGCATCCGGAAATTCTTTTACTTTTTCCTGAAACGGGCGCAGAAATTCGATGACTGTTTCGGCTAATTCTGACTTAAGCTGTCCGTAACCTTTGCCCGCGAAATTATTTTCACATTCCTCCGCCGTTTTTCCGGTCAAAAGCTGGTAAATCGTCAACAAATTGTTGATTGCCGGACGCGCTTCGTTAAAAGTGATTTCCGTTCCCGAATCGGTAATGGCGCGTTTTACTTTTTTTGTAATTGTGTCCGCGTCGTCGAGCAAAAAGATCGCGCCGTTCGCGTTTTCGTCGGACTTTGACATTTTTTTTGCGGGTTCGGCAAGCGATTGAATCTTCGCGCCGACCGACGGAATAAACGCCTCGGGAATTGTAAACGTTTCGCCGAAATCGCGGTTAAACCTTTCCGCGACATCTCTGGTTAATTCAAGATGCTGTTTTTGGTCTTGTCCGATTGGAACCAAGTCGGTTTGATAAAGCAAAATGTCCGAAGCCATCAAAACCGGATACGTGAAGAGTCCCGCGCCGACTTTTTCGTTTTTGCCTTTCGATTTATCTTTGAACTGCGTCATCCGTTCGAGTTCGCCCATTCGCGCCACGCAGTTCAAAATCCACGCGAGTTCGGCGTGTTCGGCAACGTCGGATTGGACGAAAATGGTCGAGATTTTTGGATCAATTCCCGAAGCCAGATAAATTCTGGCTAAATCGAAAGTTTTTTGCCGCAGAATTGCAGGATTTTGCGGGAGAGTCACCGCGTGCAGATTAACGATACAAAAAAAACTTTCGTATTCGCTTTGCAATGCGACCCAATTTTTGAGCGCGCCGAGATAATTGCCGAGATGCAGATTGCCCGTCGGCTGCGCACCGCTGAAGATACGTTTTTTCATTGTCTTTTTTCGATAAATTTAACTAAGTAAAGCAATCAAAGCGTATAAAAACGGCGTGATAATCAGGCGAAAAACTCCGATATAAATTAGAAACATTAAAATCAAAAAGCCGTATTGTTCGAGCAAATCGAGTGCGGGTTGAAAACTCGCGGGTAAAAACGTCGAGAGAATTTTGCTTCCGTCAAGCGGCGGAAACGGCAGCAAATTAAACACGAAAAGCGAAAGGTTAAGCATCATTAAATCGCCGACAAAGATAGCAATCGGGTTTTCGCTTCCGCCAAAAAAATCTTTTAGCTCGAAGCCCTGCATTAAAAGAATTTTCGCGACAATGATTCCGATGATCAGCAAAATAAGATTTGCCAGCACGCCGGCAATTGAAACCATCACGTTCGCCGTTTTATAATTTGTCCAGTTGCGCGGGTTAACCGGCGTCGGTTTACCCCAACCGATCAAGGGAATATTACCCAGCGCGCCGCCCATCGCGCCTAACACAAAACTGATAATCGGAATCAGCAGCGTCCCGATCGGATCAGTATGCGCGACCGGATTTAGAGTTACGCGCCCCAGCATATAAGCCGTATTGTCGCCGAATTTGTGCGACATCCAGGCGTGCGCCGCTTCGTGTGCCGAAATCGCCAGCAGCAGAACGACCATATAAATTATTAAATGACTGACCAGTTGCGCAACATCTATCTCGCCCATAAATCTACTCCAAATTTGAACCGTCGAATGTCGGATCTTTCACCGGTATTAAAAAGTTTAAAATAATCAAAGCGTTGTTTTTACCGTTAAATTGTGCCATTCTTTTTAAAAAAATGTAAATCACCAATCGTCAACGGATTAAAAAGGATTTTATCATATTTAGTTAATTTCATTTGTATTCCAAAATTTGGAAAACATGCGGTTTTAATTTTCCATTGACGATTTGCTTTGAAGGAGAATTTTAATGCTCAAACAAATACTTTTCGGCGGCGAATCCGGTCTTTCGCCGCTCGCCAATCTTGGTTTAACCCTTCTGCGAATTTTTACGGGCGTGGCTTTAATGGCAGCGCACGGCTTGGGAAAATTGCCTCCGTCCGAACAATTTACGGCGGGTGTGGAGAAAATCGGTCTGCCGCTTCCGGGACTTTTCGCGTGGGCGGCGGCGCTCGCCGAATTTTTGGGCGGCGCGTTCCTCGCCATCGGTTTTTTAACCCGTCCAGCCAGCTTTTTTATCGCTTTTGAGATGCTCGTCGCGCTGCTCGGTGTTCATTTCAACGACCCGTTTCAGAAAAAGGAATTAGCTTTTTTGTATCTTTTCATCGCGCTGGCTTTTCTGCTGA
>JACCRD010000049.1 GCA_013813755.1 Acidobacteriota bacterium
GTATCACACCACTAATTTTCGCTTCGGTTAAGGCTTCGCGCACGTCTTCGCGGGCGTAACGCGCGTCGCCGTAATCGTGGTCGTAAGGTCTACCGTCGGTCAAAATTATCAGCAGTTTTGTGCGCGAATCCTGGCGCAGAAGTTTAGCGGAAGCGTGACGGATCGCGGCGCCGAGCCTGGTGTTGTTTTGAAATGTAATCCCGCCGATGCGTTTTTCGATTTCGTCCGAGTATTTTTCGTCAAAATCTTTGACTACATAAAATTTGACGTTGCGCCTGCCTTCAGATGTGAAACCGCTGATTGAATAAACATCGCCAACGGCTTCGAGGGCTTCGCTCATCAAAACCAGCCCTTCTTTTTCGATTTCGATAATTCTGCGTCCCGGGTGCGTGTAGGGCTGAAGCGGATTTCTGGTGATCGTCCGCGCCGTCGAAGAAGATTGGTCGAGCAGAATTGAAACCGCAACGTCGCGCTGTTTGCGGAGCCGTTTTGTATAAATTCTTTCAGATTGCTGACCGTCGGCGCGTTTGTCGATCACATAATCGACGAGCGCGTTTAAATCATAATCTTCGCCGTCAAGTTCGCGGTTGATTTTCTGGAGGTTTTCCGGCTTCATCAACTGGAATTGATGGCGAATCGAAGAAATCTGACCGCGATATCGCGAGCGGGCAAGCTCGACAAAATTTCTATCGCCCTTGCGCACTTTTTTCTCGATCACGCGGCACCAGCCGGTGCGAAAGTCCGATAAATCCTTGTCCCATTCGTCATAAGCAAAAGCCAAATCGCCCGCTTCGAGCGGCTGTTCGGGCATTTCGTTTTGCGTCCAGGCTTCCGCGCCCTGCAAATCCGCCGGCTCGCCTTCGTCGTCATCCGAACTGTTCCAGGCGTTGAACAAATCGCGCGCGTCCGGCTTTTTCTTTGGTTTTTCTTCACGTTTGACCTGGCTTTCGCTGACGGCTTCGCCCGAATTTTTGTCGTCGTAGGCGTGTTCGCTTTGTTCGCTGCTGTCTTGTGCCTCTGCCTGCGCGGTTTCTTCAGCTGAAATATTTTGAAAAAGCGTATAGACACGGCTGGTCGCCATCAAAGCGTCAGCCACCGTCGCTGTTTTATCTGATAAATAACTTTCAATCACGGTCTCGATTTCCGAAACAATCTGCCCGTAGAATTGACGCGCGTCATTTGTCGCGCCGCCGCAGAGCGTAATTTGAAAAAGCAGCTCAAACGGCACCTGGTACATTGGCAGATCAAAAATATACGGGCGTTTTTCGCGCAGAAGCGTCCGCATCAAATCTAAATCTTTGCGCAAACCGCGATAAGTCTGCCGGAGAGCAGCGTCAATCCGCGCGTTTTCCATTGTACCGAAAATTTTTTTTGCCAAATTCGGTTCGGGGAAAACTTGCAAAACTGTTTTGTAATCAGAATTTTTCGGCAGCTTGCGGCGTTTTTTCTTTGCCAGTTCAGCTTCTTTTTCAGACGAAAAAGCTTTCTCGCCTTTTTGTACATCTTCGATATAACCGGCTAAAGAAAATGCGTCGGTTTGTTCCGTGGTCGCTTCATACAGGGTGGATAATTCTGTAAACGCGGCTTTCAATTCTTCGGTGTCGCGGTCAAATGTGCCAAACTCAATTTGTCCCGCGCCGTGCGCTGCCAAAACTTTATAAAGCCGAAAATCCATTTCGTCATCGCCAAATTCCGTGACCGCCTCCGGCAGATAAATTATTTTGCCGTCCCCAATTCGCGATTCCTGCGGTAGAGCGTTGAGCGGCGCGATTTCAACTTCTCTGCCCGTCAAACCTTCGACGTAAATCCGCAAAATCGCCTGCACGCTTTCAAGCGGCAAACCGGTCTGCGATTCGTGAAGCAGAGCGTTGCTGTTGCGGGTTTCAAGCGCGAAAAATGAACGTCTCGCTTTGGCGCTTTCATTTTGTGTTTTGGCAAGACCAATTTCAATCCATTCTTCAAATTGAGCGAGCGAAACTTTTCGTAAAGCGTTGGCGCTCGAACGAAATGCGGCAAGCGCGGATTCTGCATCTTTTTCGGCGATTTCTTTGATCAACTGTAAAACTCTACGCACCACCGCCGCGACTTCCTCGTTCTTTCGCAAACTGATAATACTTGAAAAAAAGTTTGGACTTGAACGAATAAACGAAATTAAGATCGCATTTCCGCTTTTTCCGATTGTCAGCAGACACTCTGTCCAGTCTTCAAAAACAGTCTCAAGTCGCCGCAAAACTGTGCCGCCCGCGCTGACGAAATGAAGCGTGACGCTTCCTCCGAATTCAAGAAAATTAGCAGCTTTAGAAGTTAATTTAATGGCTTGCGCGGCAGGAAGTTCGTCGATCGCGGCGGGCAGAATCTGCCATAAATCAGCCGTCATTCCGCCGGTTCGACTCGCAAAATGCGATGCAAGCGCGATCACGGATTGAGCGACAATTTGTTTTTCGTCCGCGAAGTTGTTTAGGGTCTGAGCCAATTTCGGCGTTTTTTGTAAAAAATCCGCGCTGTGTTTAGCCGAGCGCGCCGCAATTTCCGAAGCGAGCGTGAGAATTTCAGTAAAAAGGTTTTCGTCGGCGATTTCTTTTGCCAGATGTGGAATCAGATCGAATGTTTCCAGCGCAATAGCGCTTGAAAGAACGAGTTGGCGCGTGCAGATTTGGAATACGAGCGGACGCGCCTTCGCCGGAATTCTTTTTAGATCAGCAATTCCGCCAGTAAAAAATTGCGCCCCCGAATCGGCGTTGACCATCGCGATTCGTCTGCCCATTTCCGCCCAGAGACGAATATCTTCGGCGCTTAAAATACGCGCGGCTTTTGGTACTGCCTCGACAAATTCACGACTCGCGCGCAGAGAGACGCCCGCCAATGCCGCGCTCATCTCAAGCGCGATTATTTTTTTATCGTTGGGAAGTTTGCCCAACCTGCGGGCTAATCCGGTCAGTGTCTGTTTTTTGGAATATTGTAAATCTTTTTCCGTTTCTGCCATATTTGTAGTTTAGGAAGTCTAAAGTCTAAAGTCCAAAGTTTAATGTAGAAATATAATTAGGCTTTGAACTTCAGATTTTAGACTTTGGACTTTGAACAGTTATGCTACTTGCAAAATCTTTCCCCGTGTGTCTTAAATATAAAAAAGAATGTTGGAAATCACTGACAGCACAATTTTTCATAATCATCATTGGCACGAAATCAAACATCGCGCCAACTAATCTTTCTGCCAAAACCAATAAAATTTAGTTTATGCGTGCAAACGTTGAAAAAGGTTTTTCGCGCTTTTGTGTTTTAAAATGAATGAAGAAAAATTAAAAATTGCACTCCAGAGATCAGGACGACTAAGCGCTGATTCGATAAATTTGCTCAAAACGTGCGGCATTAAATTTGACAACGGCACGGGCAAATTAAAATCTGCGGCGCAGAATTTTCCGCTCGAAATCTTTTTTCTGCGCGACGACGACATTCCGCAATATATCGCGGACGGCGTGGCGGACATCGGCATCGTTGGCGAAAATGTTTTAGCCGAAGCGCAAATAAAAGCGGAAATTATCGAACGGCTCGGTTTCGGCAAATGTCGTCTTTCGCTGGCGGTGCCAAAAGCTTTCGACTACCAGAATATTAAAAGTCTGGACAAACTGCGCGTGGCGACGAGTTACCCGAAAATTTTGGGTGATTTTCTGGCGCAAAATTCTGTCAATGCAGAAATTCACACAATCAGCGGCTCGGTTGAAATTGCTCCTTCGATTAATTTGGCGGACGCGATTTGCGACCTGGTTAGTTCGGGCAGTACTCTTTTTACCAACGGTCTCAGAGAAGTGGAAACTGTAATGAACTCGGAAGCGGTTTTAATCGCGCGCCCGAAATTAGAAGCCAGTTTGCAGATAATTTTAGAAAAACTGCTTTTTCGGATCAAAGCCGTCAAAGCCGCCGCCGAAAATAAATACATTCTGCTCAACGCGCCAAACGAAAAACTCGTCGAAATCATCCAATTGCTGCCCGGCATAAAAAGCCCGACCGTGATGCCGCTCGCCAAAACCGGCTGGAGCTCGG
>JACCRD010000073.1 GCA_013813755.1 Acidobacteriota bacterium
TGTCCCGAACCAGTTCGACCGTTGCCTGACAAAGTTCGTCGCGGGTATTTTTGATTTCCATCCGATAGATTTTGGCTGAGTTGAGCAGTCGCTGCATATGTTCGGTCAGACGAAAAACCGCCGGACCAAGTTTTGTATCATAAGCCCGAATGCCTTCAAAAACGCTCGAACCATAATGAAGGGCGTGCGTCATGACGTGAACGCGCGCATCCTTCCAATCAATAAATTCTCCGTTGTGCCATACTTTTGAGGCGATTTGCATAATAATATTGTCCTTAGTTTTAAATATAAATTTTATTTTCTAAAAAGTTTCTGTAAATGCAGATTTTACGAAAGTGGTCAATAAAAAACCAGATAAAAATCCTGAAAAATCTTTAAGACAAGAATAGTATAAGGGCAGATGTTAAGCAACAATAAAAAAAGCAACGATTTTTTGAAATTGATACTTTCTTTAATCGCTGCTTTTTTTATTGGTTAATGTTTAAAAGATAGTGAGCCGCGGAGCGGTATCGTCAAGGCGGCTTTCATATCTTTGACCGTTAATTAAAACGGAAACAACGATCGGCACATCGCCCGCGCCCGCCAATTCCGGCGGCAGTGTAAAGTCAATGGAATAAACGCCCGGTTCGCGCAGCACCGGATCGGTTAAAATTTGGGCGGCGGTCAGCTCACGGTTTCCGATGCGAATGGTAATCGAGGCTCTCGGGACGCCGTTAACACCGGTCAAAAACACACGCAAAACTGTCGCCACCCTTGTTCCGCCGCGCGTTCTGATAGTTCTGATAAAAAATGGCTCGGTTCGGCGTACGCGGTTGGTCGCGTTAAACACTTGGGCTCGTCCGCCTGGTCCCGGAACCGTCGAAAAGGTAAAAATATCCGGTCGCGCCGGAACGATTGTGATATTGCTCCTAAACACCACACCGTTATTATTCACAACCAGCGGATAAACCGTTGCGTTAGCGGTTCCGGCGGTCAAGCCAGGCGGGACTACAAACACAATCTGGTTTTGACCGACTGATTTTATACCGGCGGCAGCTCCGTTAATTGTTACCGTTACGCCGCTTAATTCGATTGGTAAAGTAAATCTGCGGAGAAGCGAGCCTTCAGCGGTTTGCGCGGTTACCGCTCCAGAAGTGTATTCGATAGCGGCAAGCATTCCGGGAGATAAGCCCTGCACCGCTGCCGGAGTCTGCGGAGTCGGAGAAGGACTGGTCGAAGGAGTAGGAGTTGGCACGGGAGACGCGGAAACCTGAATGCGGCTGGCGCCCGTTCTTAAATTGAGAGTTGAGCTGGACTGCGAAACAACCGCCGGTAAAAGAAAATAAAACGCTTCGCTGCTGAGATCGGTGTTACCGGTTCCAATTTCCGTTAGAGCCAAATTAAATGTCATTCGGCTTAAGGAATTACTGGCAATCGGCTGCACCGAGGCGATAAAAGAAGTTGGTGACGGAAAATTGGTCAAACGTGTAAAAGTGGCGGTCGCCGAAGGAACATTCAATGGATAAGAATAAATTTGCGCCGGGCGAGCCGTATTTGGATTTAAGCCTTCGGCGCTGGTTGCCGCCACCGTTCCGTCCGCTCTAATATTGAGCCGCGTTTCTAAAACTAAAGTTTGAGCAACACCGTTCTCATAATTAGTGAAACCCGGGTAATGAGCAATGTCCCCGCCGCTGGCGACAGAATCGGCGTTACTTCGCGGTCCGATTTGACGAAAAGCGTTGCCTGCGAGAGTGGTATCAAAAAGGTAGAGCGCGAATGAATCCAGATTAGTTCCACCGCTCGAATTTGCCAGATCAGCGTAGGAATCAAAAGCGATGTAACGCCCGTCACGGCTCATCCGCCTGCCGATATCGAAAATATTGACAATATCTCCAACAACAGCCGCACTGGTTTGCGTTATCTGTCTGCCAACCGATGTTGAATTGGCAAAAGCGGACGGAATTCCCGCGGCGTTCAAATCCGTATAATAAATCTCGACATTTCCATCGGCATTGCTGCCGCCCGTCATCCCGATCACCGGATTTTCAGCGTTGCTCAGAAAAGCGATTCGAAGACCGTTACCGGAAATCGTCGGATTTTGATTATATATCGGCGCCGCCGCAGTTCCGCGCCCGGTTCTGGTAACTTGATTGATTGAGTTTGAATTGCGGACATACGAAAAAATTTCGTCATTAGCGTTCGGCGAGGCATTGCCGCCAGCCGTGTTCGGCGCTAAATCGCGCGTTGAAACAAAAGCCAAATAGTTGCCGTTGTCGCTGATGCTCGCTTCACGATTATCGTCAGCGACGCTCGGTCCGGCGGTTGCCGATCCGGAAGCAGGAAGCCGGCTGGCAGCGGTGTTTGTTACTCTCGTGAAAGTTCCCGCGCTCAAATTCGTCGGAGCGATTTCGCTTCCCAGAGATAAATTGACCGGAGCCGTCGCCGGAATTTCGTAAAGCCACATTTCCGTGTTGCCGTCAGAAAGAAGCGGGTTGCCGCCCTGTGCGTCAGTAAAGGCGGCGGCGTTAAAACTTCCCGGATTCGTATTGTTCGGAGCGGTTGGCGTTGAAGTGGTGGCGTTTGAGCCAAAGGCGATAAAACGCCCGTCATTGCTGATCACGGGCTGAAGATTAGAGATGATGACTCTAATATTACTGATAGAAATCGGATTGCTCGCATTAATTGGTAAACTCCGGGTGTCTGTGATTTGATAAATTCTTCTCTGAGCATAATCAAAAAGAAAAATCTCCCTATTATTATCGGCATTGCGAGGGTTTTCGGTGGCGACGTTGCCGATTGATTCAAAAACGACAAAGCGCCCGTCGCCGCTGATTCCGCCCGCGAATGTTTCCGCGTTTGTATTACTAATTTGTCCGATGACAGAATCAGCCTGAGCGAAAACCGCCGAAAAACTACTCAGAAAAATTATGAATGCCGATAAAATGAAAATGTGAAATTTCACAAACTCCTCCAAAAAACTTGTTGAAAATTTAGTTAATACTGACGAGAAAAAGCGTTTCAAAATTAAATATTTGTCTAAAGCACAAAACATTGCATTTTAAAGGTAAAAAATGTGTCTGGCAAGCAACTAACTGATTTTAGATATGTTAAATCTTGAAAACTTTCGACTTTGATGCACAAACGAACGCAGTTGGTTGACTTGGAGCGAAAAATAAAAAAGATTGTTATTGGCACATTTTCTTTTAAATAATTTTATTGCCGGAATTTTTCGCTTTATGCCGCAAAATTACAAAATAATGATTGTCGTCGGCGAATTTTCCGGAGATGCGCACGCCGCGCATCTGGTCGCGGCGTTGAAAGAACTTTCTCCGCCCGTTTCTCTGGAATTTTTCGGTTCGACCGGTCAAAAACTCCGCCTCCAGGAAGTTGAGACAATTCTTAAAGCAGATGATTTATCAATCGTCGGACTTCCTGAGATTGCTCGTGCGCTACCGATGTTCTGGCGGGCATTCAGGCGTCTGAAGCAAACAGCGATTGAGCGTCAGCCTGATGCCGTTGTGCTTGTAGATTTTCCGGAATTTAACTTAAAACTTGCTAAATCTTTAAAGAAAAAGAACTTGAAAATTATTTATTATATTTCGCCGCAGCTCTGGGCGTGGCGAAAATACCGCGTTAGGACAATTAAAAAATACGTCGATCTGCTTCTGACTATTTTGCCGTTTGAAAAAGATTGGTATCGGGAGCAGGGAATTTCGCACGTCGAATTTGTCGGCAATCCGCTGGCGGGCGAAGTCAAAGCGCTCTACGGCAAAGCAGAATTCTGCGCAAAATATGGATTAGACGCGGCGCACCCAATTGTCGCGCTGCTGCCGGGCAGCCGCCAGAAGGAAATCATGAAAATTTTGACGCCGATGCTGGAGACGGCTTCGCTAATGGCTCAGAAAAATCAGGCGCTCCAATTTGTCGTTGCGCTGGCTTCCCGCAGACAGCGTGACGAAGTTCAAAAAATAATAAAAATAGCAACGGAAAACAGCCTCAAACTTCCAAAAAATTTATTTTTAGTCGCGGAAGAAACGCGTGAAGTTTTGCACGCCGCGGATGTCGCCGCCGTGACCAGTGGCACGGCAACGCTGGAGGCAGCAATTATCGGAACGCCACTGGCGATTGTTTATAAAACTTCCGCATTTAACTACAAATTGATTCGCCCTCTGATTAACGTTGAGCATTTTGGTTTGATCAATTTAATTGCCAAAGAAAGAATCGCGACCGAATTATTTCAGGATGAATTTACCAGAGAAGCTTTATCCGAAGATCTTTTTCGTCTGCTTCAACCTTTTGAAAATAAACGAATGCGAGCCAAACTAAAAGAGGCTGTCAAAACACTCGGCGACGGCGGCGCGGCGAATCGGGCGGCGCAAGCGATTTTGGATTTCCTACAAGTCAACCAAAACGCCGCCGCCAAAAAACATACAAATAAACAAACAGATTAAAGCCGAGAAGCAGACAACCAAGAACAGTTTGAAACTGCGGCGTAATGTGCGCGTAGAGAATCAGTTCAACAAAATATTCGATAAATCCACCCGCGTAACCGGCTTCTCCCCCAAGTTGGCGAAAGTAGTTTTCCAAAAACGTCAGCGGACACGGCAGATGTAAAAATTCAACCAGAAATCCCCAAAAAACCGCCGGTAGATGAAACCACGCGAGCCAGCGTCGGCGCACTACCAGAAGTCCGCCAAATACTACGAAAAGCACGAAACAAAAATGCAGAATAAATGTAAAATCAGCTAATCCGCGATAAATCATTGATTGAATAATGAAAATGGTAAATGACAAATCAATTATCAATTTTACCTGACAATTCGGCGAGCCAGTGTTTTAGTTCTTTCAATTCTTCTTTTAATCGCGCTAATCCCTTGACGTGCGCGTTTTGGCGTTTGTATTCGTCGAGCGGCTGCACGGGCGTCCCCCACCAAACGCCGGCTCGCACAATTTTATTCGGCAAAACTCCGGCTTGCGCGCCGATGATCGCGCCGCTCTTCAAAGTTGCGTGATCAGAAATTCCGACCTGCCCGCCGAGAACGCAATCGTCTTCAACAATCGAACTTCCGGAAATTCCGGTTTGCGCGGCAATAATTACGCGCTTTCCAATCTGCGCGTTGTGAGCGATTTGAACAAGATTGTCAATTTTTGTTTCTTCTCCAATACGGGTTTCACCGAGCGCACCGCGGTCGATACAGGTGTTCGCGCCGATTTCAACATTGTTTTCAATCACGGTCGAACCAATTTGCGGAAATTTAACGTAACCGTTAGCTCCGTCGCGCACAAATCCGAACCCGTCCGCACCGATAATCGCGCCGCCGTGAATTATGCAGTCATCTCCAATCGAAACGTTGTCATAAATAACGCAGTTTGGATAAATGATTGTGCCGCTTCCGATTAAAACATTATCGCCGATTTTTACGCCGCCAAAAATTTGCGAATTTTCTCCGATACGGCAGTTTCTACCGATGGTGACGAACTCGCCGACAAAACCGGCTCGAATTTCCTTCAATTCCGAAGCTATCGAAGCGGTTTCGTGAATTTTTACGGTCGGAGATTTTTGCGGATGCAGCTTTTCGAAGATTTTCGCAAAAGCGAGCTTTGGACTTTTGACCCGAATCAATGTGCACGGAAGAAAATCTTCAAAATTCTCCGGCACAAATAAACATGAAGCGTTTGTTTCCTTTGTCAGTTCGCTCAAATCTGCTTTTTCAAAAAAAGAGATTTCTCCTATTTTGGCTTTTTCCAAACTAGAAACTGCAAAAATTTCAATCGCGCCGTCGCCGTCAAGTTTTCCGCCGACCAATTCGACAATTTTTTCGATTGTAAAAGACATATTTCCAGCTTTTCAAAAAATACAAATCAGGTAGCTTCCGTTTCTTCGACAATTTTTTGCAGAAAAATCATTAAACCTTCGATTTCAAAATTGTGTTCATCTTCGAGCCGCCTGATAACGGGCGCGCCGTCGCTGTCCAGAAAGTGCAGATCGGCTAAATCAATCGTTAAATTTTTGCCGAGTTTAGCGCGCATTTCGAGCGCAATTTTTTCTAAAAACAACGCGTCGTCAAGGGTTATCGAACCTGAAACGTGTAAAATAGTTTTTCCGCGCGTCTGGTCTTCAACCTGTGTAATTGTAGTCGGCATATTTGTTTATATGTGATTTAACGAAAAAAATCGGGCAAAAGCAAATTTATTGCAAAATTGTGTAAAAAGTTTCCAAACAGATAATTTACATTTCTTGAGAAAACAAAAAAGTATTTTGAAGTAAAATTAGAATTTATGAATCGAATTTTAATAATCGATGATGACGAAGAGCTATGCGAACTTGTTTCGGAATATCTGACGATTGAAGGTTTTCAGGTCGAGGCGTTTTATGACGGCGCGAGCGGTTTGGAAAAAGTATTGAAGAACGAAAACGATTTGGTGATTTTGGATGTGATGCTTCCAAAGAAAAACGGTTTTGACGTATTGCGCGAGTTGCGGCTGGAGTCAAAAATTCCAGTTCTGATGTTGACGGCGCGTGGTGATGACACGGAACGAATTGTCGGACTTGAAACGGGCGCGGATGATTACCTGGCAAAACCTTTTAATCCGCGCGAACTGGTCGCGCGTCTGCGGGCGATTTTGCGGCGCACGGAAAATCTTGCGGACTCAAAGCAATTCGAAACGGATAAAATTCAGGTTGACGACGTGAAAATTCAGGTGTCGGCGCGTTCCGCCAAAAAAAGCGGCGCGGACTTAAATTTAACTTCCGTCGAATTTGATCTTTTGGCAATGTTGCTCAAAGAGGCAGGTAAAGTGATAAAAAAAGAAGATTTGAGCGAAAAAGTTCTTGAGCGAAAACTTTCCCCGTATGACCGAAGCCTCGATATGCACGTCAGCAATCTGCGCAAAAAACTAGGCGAGCGAAAGGACGGCGCCGATTACATCAAAACTATCCGCTCGGTCGGATACATTTATACAGTTAGCAGTTAACAATCGTCTTGTTTTTGATTTTTCCAAAATGGTAATTGTTGGTCGAAATAATACTTGAAACTTGTTAACTAATCGATGTTAACTGCTAACTGATTATGACTTTGTTTCTGAAAATTTTTCTCTGGTTCTGGCTGGCAATCGCGGTAGTGGTCGGCGTTTTGACGCTGGTTAACTGGACTTTGCAGACTGAGCCGCTGGTGCGGCAGTGGCAGTTGGTGGCGAGCGATATGATGAATATCAACACTGAAACAGCGGCGCAGATTTTTGAAGCCGAAGGGAAAATAGGTTTAGACGCGTTTCTTGCAAGGCTCGAAAATTCAGAGCGAGTTTTGGCAGTCGGATTTTTTGACCAAAACGGAAACCAAATCGCGGGCGGTAAATTTCCGGTCAGCGTCGAAAACATCATTCAAAAAGCGCTCGACAGCGGAAATGCGGAATTTGACAGAACAACTCCAGAGACCATCATTGCTAAAAAAACTGTCTTGAAAACCGGCGAAAATGTTGTTCTCGTTTCGCAATCGGAGCGCTTTAGACCAAACAATTTTTCGCGCAGTCCGCAAACCCAGATAATCCAATTTGGTTTGGTTATATTAGCCGCCGGTTTGTTTTGCTATGGTTTGGCATATTATTTAACCACTCCGATTGTTAAACTTCGCCGCGCCACAAGGGAGTTTGCCGACGGCAATTTGCAAACGCGGGTGGTGGATAAAATCGGAAAAAGACGCGATGAATTATCCGGTCTGGCAAAGGATTTTGATGAAATGGCGGAGCGAATCGAATCACTCGTGAGGACGGAAAAGCGTCTGACACAGGACATTTCCCACGAGTTGCGTTCACCGCTCGCGCGTCTGAACGTCGCGCTCGAACTTGCTCGCGCCAAAGCTAATCCGGAAACCGCGACTTTGATGAACCGCATCGAAAATGAATCAAAACGCTTAAACGAAATGATTTCGCATCTTTTAATGCTTTCAAAGCTCGAAACTGATTCACAGACTTTTGAAAAAAGGCGAATTAATCTGACAAAACTATTTGAACAGATTGTTTCCGACGCCGATTTTGAAGCCAACGCGCTTGGCAAAGCGGTAAAAACTTTGCAAAAAGACGAAGCGGAAATCTTCGGCAATGAAAATCTTTTGAGAAGCGCCATCGAAAATGTTTTACGCAACGCAGTTCGCTATACGAAGGACGAAACGACAGTTGAAGTTTCGCTCAAAAAAGAAAATAAAAAAATCTCTGTAATTGTCAGAGATTTTGGCGCGGGCGTGCCGGAAGCGGATTTGAAAAAGCTGTTTCGCCCATTTTACCGCGTGCAGACCGCGCGAGACAGAAAAAGCGGCGGCATTGGTTTGGGTTTGGCGATTGCCGAACGCGCTGTTAACGCCCACAATGGTGCGATTGAAGCGCAAAATACAAATGACGGCTTAGTTGTAAAAATTGATCTGCCGTTGCTTGCCTAAATTTCGCGGGCGCGTCGAGCGTCAATAAAAGATTTGACGCATATAATTACAAAAACAAGGCAAATCAGAGCCATTATCAATTGCGAAACAACCGCTGCCGGACGCTCTGCTGTACCCGCAATCAGCGCCGGAATTTTCAAAAAGCTGCTCGCCGTCGCCAGAAAACCGAGAAGTCCGATAACAACCGCGCCGTGCATTATGTGTTTCCGTAAATTTTCCATACTCTGCGCCGCCGCGCCGAGCGCTGCAAGAATTAGCCCGAACAAAGCCGGAATTAAAGCCGTCAGACTCGCACTCCCGTCATTCGTCATTCCGTAAAAATAACCGCCGAGTCCAAGTACAATCAAAAGCACGCCGCAAACTATCGTTGTCAAAGGCATTTTAATTTTCACCTCAAATAAATTTGTCAAACAAATAAAATTTAACAGAGAAACGGTTAAATTACGATTAACCCCAAAATTAAGGAAGCTGCGCTCATAAAGCGCAGCTTCCTTAATTTATAAATCAAACGGAAAACTTATTTGCGACGAATGGGCAGAGCGATATTAGTAGCATTGTTGATTCCGAAATAAACTCTTTGTGTCGCTTTCCGAAAATCCGTTTCTTTGGCTTCAAAAATATTCGGCACAAAAGTCTGCGGATTTCGGTCGGTGAGCGGAAACCAACTGCTTTGAATCTGCACCATAATTCGGTGTCCGGCTTTGAATGTATGATTTATTCCCGGCATCGTAAAATTGATTTTTTCTACGCTATTCGGTTTCATCGCCTGCGGTTTTTCAAAACTGTTTCTAAAACGGGCGCGAAACGGCTCGCCGCGGACCAGCATTTGGTAGCCGCCCATGTGTTTTTTGGTGTCGGGATTGGCGCCCAGATTGTCCGGGTAAACGTCAATCAGTTTAACGACGAAATCCGAGTCGGTTCCGCTGGTTGAGACAAACAAATTCGGTTTGATGTCGCCCGATACGGTCAAATCTTCGGTTAGAACTTCGGTTTCATAAGTTACAACATCCGGACGGCGCGAGGCAAAACGCTGGTCATCGGTCATATATTCGCGCGTCATCCCGATTGAAACGTCTTCGGTAAAGGGCACGGGGTGCGCGGGGTCGGACACGTATTCGTCAAAACTGTTCGCCGCCGTTGGCTTGACAAACGACAGACCGCCTTTATTCTGCAAATAAAGGAGACGCATTTCTGTATTGAGCGGACTCCAGCGGTCATAAAACTTCCATTCATTTGTGCCGGTTTCAAAAACATTCGCTTCCTTGATATTTTTGATGTCACCTTTATTTTTTAGAAAATAATTGAAGAAGGGAAGTTCGAGCTGCGTGCGATAAAACTCCGCCGTGCTGGCGCCGAAATCAACATTGCCGATTGATTTCCCGGTCGAACGCGCCCACCCGCCGTGAACCCAGGGTCCCATTACGAGGACGTTAAAAATGTTCGGATTCTGCCGCTCGATATATTCGTAAGTCTTGAGTGCGCCGTATAAATCTTCGGCGTCAAACCACCCGCCGACAGTCATTACCGCCGCTTTGACGTTTCTCAGTTTCGGCAGAATATTGCGCTCCTGCCAAAACTGGTCGTAATTCGGATGCTGAGTCATCTCATTCCAAAATTTGATGTCTGTATTAAGCTGTTTACGATAAATGTCGTCGGCATTGGCGAGCGAACCCATTTCGAGAAAATATTTATAGCCATCGCGCGTGTTATGCGCGAAAGGTTTATTTGTTGAAGTCTCCGGCGTGACGGGAACGGGTCGCGGCTGACCGAATCCCGACAAAAAATTGTATGCGTGCGGAAGAAAAAGCGCCCCGTTGTGATGAAAATCGTCACCGATAAACCAGTCGCCGATTGGCGCTTGCGGTGAAGCGGCTTTGATTGCTGGGTGCGAATCGATGATTCCCGCTGAGGTGTAAAAACCCGGATACGAAATCCCGTAAATTCCAACCCTGCCGTTATTATTCGTAACGTTTTTGGTCAGCCATTCAACCGTGTCAAAAGTGTCCGTACTTTCGTCAATTTCAGTTTTTGAGCGGTTGGCGATGTCGGGACGCATATCCATAAATTCGCCTTCCGACATCCAGCGCCCGCGCACGTCTTGATATGCAAACACAAAACCTTCCCGCGCATATAAATCCGACGGACCTAAACTCGTCTTCAGACGGTCTTTGCCGTCTTTATCTTTTCCATAAGGCGCGACCGTATAAGGCGTACGCGAAAGCATAATCGGATATTTTTCCGCTTTGCTGATCGGCTCATAAATAACCGTAAATAGCTTAATGCCGTCGCGCATCGGAATAGACACTTCGCGTTTTGTGTAATTGGCTTTAACAAAATCGGCAAGTTCCTGTTGCGCTGGTGTTAATTGCTGCTGTCCTTGCGCCGAAACTAAAATTTGGCACAAAGCAAAAGTTAAAAAGAGGCAATACAAACTTCTTAAACAATTGATTTTCATAATTTTTGTCTCCAAAAGATAAGGAAGGATTTTATCTCGGCTCATTTTCGCGCAAATAAAAAATAGATTCAAGTTAAACCGAAACTGTTTTGATAAAATTAGCGCTTGACTTCTATTTTTACAATTAACAGAACTTACGAGCGCACGTTTCATACACAATGCCAGGGCTGATATTTTCATCCTTACTTATACTTGTATTTTTTTACATACTTTTTGAAAATAATTTGTTAAACTGAAAACCTCAAAGGTTAATGACACGAGCCGTCTTCTCCTCTTGTAAAATTATAAAGACGGCATTGGGTACTTCAAATTCATGCTCACAGCATGACTGACCAAAATTTAAAGAGGCTAGAATTATGAAGAGATTTACTTATACGGTTTCGGCATTGGCATTAGCATTGTTCGCTATGGTGTTATTTATTTCGCCGGTAATCAGCGGGCAGCAGGATTCCCGCGGGCAATGCCAAAAAGAATGCACGGAACAATTTCAGGCTTGCAAACGAGCGGCAAATGCAAATCAAGAGCAGTGCAAACAAGCATTCAAGGATTGTAAAGACGCTTGCAAGAAAGGTAACAGCAATACCAACGGTAACATGAATGGCAATACCAACGGTAACATGAACGGTAATATGAATTCCAACATGAATGGTAATACTAACGTGAATGGCAACACCAACATGAATACTAACGGTAACATGAACGGTAATTCGAATATGAATACCAATGGTAATGTCAATTCAAATATGAATGGCAACACAAATTCGAATACCAATGATAACCGACCGGGCGTAAGACGCGGACGAAATCCAAACCCCGGCACGCCGCGTGGTCCTGTTAATAAAAACACGAATACCAATAGCAACAGCAACAGACCATAAATGTTGACTTTGATAATTTATTCATGCTTTGCAACTCAGGTGAAGTGATTTTGCAGAAAAACAAAGCCTCGCAATCAAACGCGAGGCTTTTCGCTTTTTTACAATTGTTACGCGTTTTTCAAGCTCTTTGCGAACGCGGTCGTCTTTTTTATGAATCAGCGCGTCAACCGATTTAAACAAAATAAAACTAAAATTTAATCTTACTAAGAACAGATTGTTTTATCTCCATTTCTTTTTTCTTTCTTTCAATATCTGCTTGAAGCGTTTGTCTATTAATACGTTCCTGTTCTTTAAGTTCCCACTCTTTCTTGCTTTTATACTCTCTGTTTGTGTTTTCTAAGAACTTCGGAAAAGTTTCAGCTATTTGAGGTGCATCATGTTGATTAGCTCTAATTGAAGCAGTATTTCCTTGAAAGGAAAAATTTTGAGGATGCGCTCCCTGAATATATTGAAAGTATACTTTTGGATCTCTAAACATGTAAAACCATTGGGTGTTAACGACAACATGATTAAGTTTGAAAATTAAACTGCCATTATCATAATCAACGTCAACTATTTTTACAGGTTCAGCAATAAGAATATCGTCAACTTCAGAGGTTGGAACAACAGTTTTTTCAAGTTGACTGATTTTTTGGCGTTGAATAAAATCATTTTGCCTTCCAATTAATTCCTGTTTAATTGAATCAATTGAATTTGGTCTGTTATCTGGAGACTGTTGAACCATTGAAGTTACCAAATCATCAAGGTATGAATAATTTGGCGCGACTGTTGCGATTGTTTTATGTCCTGTGCCTTGTAAAACATCTCCGGTAAACATTTCATTCAACATTAATCCGAGAGCATAAATATCAGCTTTACTATCTACACTTACACCTTTCCGCCTTTGTTCCGGCGCAGCGTATTCAAAATTAGCTAATCTTGAATTTGGTTTAGTTTCTATGTTGGTGTGAAGATTTTCCTCCTCAAAATGAGCGACACCTAAATCTGCTATAAGCAATCTATAAGTATTTTCATCATGCAAAACATTTTCAGGTTTCAAATCTCTATGCCAAACGCCTTTTAAATGCAGAGCCTCAACACCGTCTAAAATCTGAGTGAAATATGGCAAAACTTTTTCAGATGGAATCTTATTAGTAATTAGAGTTCGTAGAGTTTGGCTGTAAAGAGGCATGACATAAAAAGGAATTTTCTTTTCCTCATCAATCCTAAAACCTTTATCTAAAACTGTAACAATATTGTCGTGACGATTCTTTGAAAGAAAATCCATTTCGTTCTTAAATCGTTTAACTTTATCGGTTGAAACAACTCCTGCTGAAAGAATTTTAAGTGCAAATGTTTTGGAATCTTGGTCAGTTACTTCATAAACACTTCCAGCCCCGCCTTCTCCTAACTTTTTAACTGATTTATAGGAGTTAGACATTGTTTCAAATTCAGGGTTTTTTATTTTTGCCATAAATTTTTAAGGTTGATCTCAGCGATGCGGACAGACATCGAACCCAGATAGGCGAACAACGCGCCTTTGCCCAAAACTTTCTCCAAACCGTTGATTAGCGCGATTGAATAATACGTCAGCACGCTGTTTTTATTATTCGGAATTTTGTCAAAACATTTTAAAGTAAATCTCTAAATTTCTCCAACTAAAAAAATAGAGGGCAGCTTTTAACTGCCCTCTAAATGTATTACCAGTTGTAAATGTCTAACAC
>JACCRD010000087.1 GCA_013813755.1 Acidobacteriota bacterium
ATATCAGACTGCGAAAGAACTTCCAAGTTTTTGCGAAAGCGACAGACAGCGCGCTAAACTAGAGAAATGAACGAACCGAAATTTACTAATCGTTTGATAGACGAAACATCGCCGTATCTGTTGCAGCACGCGCACAATCCGGTCGATTGGTTCGCGTGGAATGAAGAAGCGTTCGAGAAAGCCCGAAAAGAAGACAAACCCATTCTTGTCAGCATCGGGTATTCGGCGTGTCATTGGTGCCACGTGATGGAACACGAATCTTTTGAAAATGCGGATATTGCCCGTTTGATGAACGAAAACTTCGTTAATATCAAAATTGATTTGGAAGAGCGTCCTGACGTTGACCAGATTTATATGACGTTTGTGCAGATGACGACCGGACACGGCGGCTATCCGCTCAATGTTTTCCTGACGCCCGACAAACTGCCTTTTTTCGGCGGAACGTATTTTCCGCCCGCGCCGCGTTATCAAATGCCGAGTTTTCCGCAAATTTTAGAAAGCGTCGCCGAGGCTTTTCGAGAAAGGCGCGACGAACTTCTGCATTCCGCTCACGATGTTTTGGATGAGATTCGGCAAATCGGCGCGGTCGAAACAGATAGCGTTGATTTGTCAAAAGATCAGCTTGATACGGCGTTTCAGAGTTTTGTCAAAAATTTTGATGCCGTCAACGGCGGATTTGGCGGCGCTCCAAAGTTTCCGCCGCCGATGTCTCTGGAATTTCTGCTTCGTTATTACCAGCGAACAAACAATAAAAATGCTCTAAAAATGGTTGAAAAGACTTGTCAAAAAATGGCTTCGGGCGGAATCTATGACCATCTCGGCGGTGGTTTTCATCGCTACACGGTTGACACGATTTGGCTTGTGCCGCATTTCGAGAAAATGCTTTACGACAATGCGCAGCTGGCGCGGATTTACCTGCATTTGTTTCAGGCAACGAAAAACGAATTTTATAAAACGGTTGCCGTCGAAACGCTCGAATACGTCAAGCGCGAAATGCTCGACCCGAAAGGCGGATTTTACACCGCGCAGGATGCCGACAGCGAAGGCGTGGAAGGTAAGTTTTTTGTCTGGACACCGGAAGAAGTCTCAAAAGTTTTGGGCGAAACGGACGCGCGGATTTTTAATTTTTATTTTGACGTTTCCGAACACGGAAATTTTGAAGAAACAAATATTTTGAACGTCAAAAATTCGTCTGCTGAAACCGCCGAGGCATTAAAAATTTCTGAAAAAGAATTAGAAAAAATTATCGCAGGTGGTAGAGAAAAATTATTTGCTGAAAGAGAAAAGCGCGTGAAACCTTTCCGCGATGAAAAAATTATTACTGCCTGGAATGGATTGATGCTGGCGACATTCGCGGAAGCAGCGGCAATTTTAGATCGCGCGGATTATCTAGAAATCGCTAAAAATAACGCTGATTTCATTTTGGAGAATTTGCAAAAGGACGGCTATCTTTTGCGAACTTCAAAAGACGGACAATCAAAACTCAACGCTTATCTGGAAGATTACGCTAATTTTGTGGATGGTCTAACCGAGCTTTTTCAAGTTTCGGGTGATGCGAAATATTTGAAGGAAGCCGGACGATTAGCTGACTTAATGATTACCGAATTTTGGGATGAAACGGGCGACGGATTCTTTTTTACGGCAAATAACCACGAAAAGCTTCCGGTGCGTTCAAAAGATTTTTATGACAACGCCACGCCTTCGGGAAATTCCGCTGCCGCCGACGCGCTTTTAAAATTATCGCATTTGCTTGGCGAAGAAAAATACGAGCAATTTGTCGTCCGAATTTTGCAGCGCGTTTCTTCCCAAATTAGCCTTTACCCGCAGGCATTCGGCAAAATTCTTTCAGTATTGGAATTCCACTTAAGTACGATCAAAGAGATCGTCATTATCGGAGAGAAGGGGAGCGAACTTGAAAGAGAAGTTTGGAGCGATTACCTGCCGAATAAGGTTATGGTTTTAGCGGAGAATGCTGAGGAAAACGCTGAAATTATACCGCTTTTGCAGGGGCGGAAAATGATTAATGAAATGCCGACGGCGTTCGTCTGCGAAAATTTTACGTGTCAAAAACCTGTAAACACTGTCGGGGAATTGAGGCGGCAATTAGTATAAATAAAAAAGCGCGCTGCTTGAAAACAGCGCGCTTTTTTATTTTACTGCCGAAAAAACTATGGAGTTCTGCCGGTGGTGGTGTTGCCTCTCATTGAGTTACCGCTCATTGAGTTGCCACCCATCGAAGAGTTGCCGCCCATTGACGAATTTCCTCTCATCGAGTTACTACCCATTGAATTGCCGCCCATCGAGGAATTTCCACCCATCGAAGAATTGCCGCCCATTGAGTTACCGCCCATCGAAGAATTGCCGCCCATTGACGAGTTGCCACCCATCGAAGAGTTGCCGCCCATCGAATTACTACCCATTGACGAATTACCCATTGAGTTGCTATTCATCATTGAATTGCTGTTCATCATTGAGTTACTGTTCATCATATTACTATTTGTTCTGTTAGTGTTGGTGGTGGTATTGGTCGCGGTTTCGCAAGCCATTCCCATTGCGCCAAAAGCTAACATTGCTGAAAGAGCTAAAGTCTTTTTCATTGTGTTTCTGTACTCCTGTCTTCTTCAAAGATTAAATATATTATCGTTCAATTGTTTTTTAAACAATCGTGTCCCAAACAATTTTTATTTGGGACATTGGACAATATAAAATTCTAATATCCTTTAGTCAACTCAAAAGCCACTAAAATAAGCATTTTTACTAACTTTTTTTGAAATATTTTAAGGTTTTTTCAAGCACTATATTTGAATCGCGCTAAATTGCTCAAAATAGAAGGTTTATATTCTATCCGAGAAGCGCGGCAAATGATTGATTTTCATTTGTTTATTCAATTTGGAAGATGAGAAAATAAATGCGAAAGTTCTTTTGAAAACCTTTTACGTGATACTTTTTAAGACAAACTTTGTTTTATTATTTCAGCGCGAACGGCTCTCGTTGAACAATCAATATGAGACTCGTCAATCTGCTCATTAAAATTTGATTTCGCGGTCAAATAGTGGACAATCAAACATCTCTTCAAATAAGTGCTGGAACGGAGCGACAAATGGCAAAAATTTCATTCTATGGCGGAGTCGGAACTGTGACCGGCTCGAAATATCTTTTAGAACATAACGACAAAAAAGTTTTGGTTGACTGCGGTTTATTTCAGGGCTTAAAGGAACTCCGCGAAAGAAACTGGCAAGCGCCGCCGTTCGATCCGCGGGAAATTGACGCTGTTATCATCACACACGCGCACATCGACCACACGGGATTTCTTCCGCGCCTTGTCAAATTAGGCTTTCAGGGAAAAGTTTTTACTTCGCGCGCAACGTGTGATTTGCTGAAAATTTTGCTGCCCGATTCAGGGCGACTGCAGGAAGAAGAAGCCGATTATCGTAATCGCAAAAATTTGACTTCCCATAGTCCCGCGCTTCCGCTCTATGACGAGCGAGACGCCAATGACGCTTTGCAACTGCTTGAACCAATTCCCAATGATGGCAGTGCGGTTGATATTTGCGACGGTTTCAAAGCTGGTTTTAATCCTGCCCGGCATATTTCGGCCGCGAGTTTGGTT
>JACCRD010000115.1 GCA_013813755.1 Acidobacteriota bacterium
CATCACGGTTTCGCGTAAAACGTTGAGCGCGGTGGCTGGCTTGGCATAACCGTTGTTACTAAACTGCAAAAGCGAGTCCGAATGAGTCATAATCGGCACCTGATTTTCGCTCAACATATAATCGGTAATGTTTTGCGGCTCGCCGCGCCGCGACGGATAATCTTTTTCCCATTCGGCTTCGGCTAGAAACTGCACGAAAGTATTCAAGCCTTCGTCCATCCAGGTCCACTGCCGCTCGTCCGAATTGACAATCATCGGGTAATAATTGTGTCCGACTTCGTGAATAATGACCGAAATCAAACCGTATTTTGTTTGTGCCGAGTAACTTCCGTCGGGTTGCGGGCGCGGACCGTTAAAACAAATCATCGGATATTCCATTCCCCCGACCGGACCGTTGACCGAAATCGCCACCGGATACGGATAAGCAAACGAATAGCGCGAATATACATTGAGCGTGTGAATAATGGCGTGCGTGGAATATTTTTCCCACAGCGGATTGCCTTCATTCGGGTAATAAGACATCGCCATTACTTTGTTCCCTTCGACATTATGACCTTGCGCGTCCCAGATAAATTTTCGCGAGGTGGCAAACGCAAAATCCCGGACATTATCGCCTTTAAAAATCCAGGTCTTTTTGCCCTTTGTCTGGCTTGCTTCGTTAGTTTTCGCTTCTTCGTTGGTAATAATTTTAAGCGGTTCTCTGGCGGTTTCGGCTTGTTTGAGGCGCGTTCGCCATTCGGGTTTTAAAACCTGATTCGGATTTTGCAAAACGCCCGTCGAGGAAACAACATGATCATCGGGCGTGGTGATGCGCACTAAATAGTTGCCAAATTCAAGCGTAAATTCTCCCGAACCGAGATACTGCGTGTGCTGCCATCCGTAAACATCGTAGTAAGCCGCCATTCGCGGAAACCATTGCGCGATTTCGTAGATATAATTTTTATCGCGCGGGAAATATTCATATCCGGTTCTGCCACCGAAAATGCGCTGGTTATTGATGTTGTAATTCCACGCGACATTGAAAACAAAAGTTCCGCCCGAAACAAGCGGCGTCGGCAAATCAATCCGCATCATCGTTTTATTCAGTGTACTTCTCAGAGTTCTGCTCGCAGCGTCGGTGACGGACGTGATATTTACTCTGCCGTCATACTGCCGCCCGACAATTTGCTCTAACTGGTTGAGCGGAATGTTTTTTAGGTCAGGCGCAGTTTCGGTTATCTGTTCATCAGAATCTTTGGCGAATATATTCTGGTCAATCTGCAGCCAAATATAAGTCAGCGTGTCGGGCGAAACATTTTTATAAGTAATCGTTTCCTTACCGATAAGGCGTTGATTAATATCGTCAATTTCGACATCAATCTCATAATCGGCGCGCTGCTGCCAATATTTCGCGCCGGGCGCGCCGCTCGCCGTACGTTGCTCATTCGCCGTCGGAAGAAGTTCTTCGAGTTGTTTGAACTTGTCGCTCGGCGTTGTTTTTGATTGCGCCGGCAGCACAGTCGTCGTTAGAAAAATGACCAGAAACGTCGCTAAAAACTTGATAATCATTGTGAAATTTTCCTCACTTTAAAAAATAATCGAGAGTTTTATTTTGAAATTTTACGCGGAAAGCCTGTGTTTTAATCTTAGACGTAAAAGCGTGAAATTGAAAATCGGACGGTTAATTTTTGGCTTCGCAACCTTTCGGATTATTCTCACGTCTAAAAATCCGTTAATATTATTCGTTCCGAATTTATTTTTCAGCAATTCTACAATTAAATGAAAAAAATTATTCTTTTTATCACTATAGTTTCAATTTTTGCAATTAATTTATTTGCCCAAACTTATAATGATACGGCTTTGGCGCGGGTTGTGTCGCAGGATAAAATGAGCCGCGACGTTAGCGGTAAACTTTCGACTTTGAACGCCGGTGAACACGCTTTTCGTGCTGATGTTTATTTATCGAACAGGCAGTTTCCGCAGGCGCGCGAGCACTGGCAAAAAATTCTGGACAATTACGGTAAAGATTCCGCAGTAATGCCGAAAACTCTATTCGGCATCGCGCGTTCCTATATGTGGGAACGGCAATATGTAAAAGCGGTTTATCATTTTGACGAACTAATTTTCGCATACGCCGACACAAAAGAAGGACGCGAAGGTTTAGCCTTCAAGGGCGCGTCACTGGTTCGCCTTGGGAAAAACGCCGAAGCCGCGAAAACTTATGAGCAATATGTGACAATGTTTCCGAACGGCGAAAAAATTGAAACGTCTTATCTAAATATTATCGACGCGCTGCGCGAAGCCGGTAATTACGGGGAAGCGAATGTGTGGGTTGATAAAACGCGGCTGAGATTTGCGGGACTTCCGGCGGCAATTAACGCTCTTCACGCGCGCCTTCGATTGGAAATTTTTCATGAGAATTGGCAAAAAGCGATCGAAGCGGCGGATGTTTTACGCTCGCTTGGAAAATTCAGCGGTTCGATGACGTCGCTCGATGAAGTTACCTATTTAAAAGCCTTCGCGCTCGAAAAACTCGGACGCAAAAGTGAAGCGATAAACACCTACAACGCCGTTGCGAAAAACTTAAATTCTTATTACGGCGGAATTGCGATGGATAAACTGGAAAAATTAAACAGCAGTTCAAATAAAGTCGAACGTATGGTAAGCGTCGGTCAAAATTTGGCGCGTGAATATCCGGTTCAATATCGCGCCGAGCTTCTCCGTCATTCAAAATCACGCGGAATTGACCCGCGTTTTGTCTTGGCGATTATGAAACAGGAAAGCGGTTTTCGCGCCAATGCCAAGTCGCCCGCCGCCGCCCGCGGTCTTCTCCAACTCGTCTTTGACACAGCTCTTAAATATAATAAACAAGCCGGATTTACAAAATTTAACGCCGAAGATTTGTATCAACCGAACGTCAATATTGCTATCGGAAGCGTTTACATTGCGGAGCTTAAAACTCAATTTGGCGGACTATATGAAGCAATTGCCGCGTCCTACAACGGCGGCGAAGACAACGCGGTACGCTGGCTGGCACGTTCAAAACCAAAGGAAGCCGCAATCTTTGCCTCTGAAGTTGGTTTCGCCGAGACCAAAAATTACGTTTTCAAAGTGATGAACAACTATCGCGTTTATCGCCAATTATATACAGAGGATTTAATAGCAAACAATAACGTTAAGTAAATATAAATCTGTCTTCAATTTTTAATTTTGCATTTTAATTTTTAGTTAATAATACTCTTCCCAATCGCCCACGCCTTCGCGCTCGACGTGATAACCGGCATCTTCGAGATGTTGATGAACTTCGGTTCCGTGCTGTTTGTCGCGCACTTCAAGCAGCATCTCGATGCCGGTTTTGCCCAGTGGCGCGAGCCACATCGCGCGGCGGTGAAAAACCTCGATGACGTTGGCGCCCGAATCGGCGACATTATCGAGAAGCCTGGCGAGCATTCCGGGGCGATCCGGCACGAGCAGTTTGAACATCAGGTAACGACCTTGCCGCACGAGAACCTGTTCCAAAACCCGTGCCAGTAAGTTTGCGTCGATGTTTCCGCCGCACAAAACCGCGCAGACATTATCATCCGAATTAAGCTTAATTTTTTTCGCCAGTAGTGCCGCGAGTCCTGCCGCGCCCGCGCCCTCAACGACCAGACGATTATTCTGCACGCAGAAAAAGATTGCGCGGGCGATTTCTTCTTCGGTTACTTCGACAATTTCATCAACCAAATCCTGAATAATCGGGAAAGTAATCGCGCCCGGACGCTTGACGGCAATTCCGTCGGCAATCGTTTCCAACGCATCGTCTAAAATGACAACTTTGCCAGCCGCCACCGATTTTTTCATCGGGGCGCAATTTGCCGCCTGCACGCCGACAATGCGGACATTTGGCAGAAGGCTTTTAGCGGCAATCGCAATACCTGAAACTATTCCGCCGCCGCCAATCGGCACCACAATAACGGTCACTTGCGGCAAATCGCGGACAATCTCCAAACCAATTGTTCCCTGTCCGGCAATGATTAGTTCATCGTCGAAAGCGTGAACATACGTGTAGTGATGTTCTTCCTGGAGGAAGCGTGAATGCGCCATTGCTTCGTCGAAACTTGCTCCGTGCAAAACGACTTCCGCACCGAAGTTTTTTGTCGCCGTAATTTTTGTTAAGGGAGCGAATTCAGGCAGAACTATTGTCGATTTAATGTTGTGGAGGCTGGCGGCGAGCGCTACGCCCTGCGCGTGATTTCCCGCCGAAGCCGCGATTAC
>JACCRD010000128.1 GCA_013813755.1 Acidobacteriota bacterium
ATTACAATCGAATCAGGCTGCATTCGAGCTTAGGCTACAAAAGCCCGTTGGAGTTTGAAAAGGAGTTGAAATTCAAAAATATAAGGAGTAGCGAGAGTTTTGTGTGCGGAAAAACTTGACCGTCTCAGTATTCGAGTAACTTACCGGAACATTTTTGAGTAAAATGGTATGAAAAAATTATGAACACTTATTGACTCGATCAAAACGCTCCCGCGCAACTGCGCCTTTGGAATTCATTTTCATATGGCAAGCAGCAATGTCGGCGTCGGGCAATGGTGGCATCTCTTTGAATCGATGCTTCGTTGGTGCAGTTCGATTGAAGCCCTTGCCGAACGCCGGATCGAGGTTTTGGATGTCGGCGGCGGATGGTTTCCCGATGACCGGCAGGAAGATTCCGATGAACGATTCGCCCGAGCAATCGAAAGCGTCCGCGAGTATCTGCCGCACGTCACACAGGTGATTTCAGAACCGGGCAAGGCTTTGGCGCAACCTTCGATGGCTTTGGCAATGCGAATTTTGGAAATACAGGATTTTCCGGGTGAAGCCAAAGAAGTGGTCGTTGACGGTTCGATTGCCGAGCTTCCGATGTACTTTTTCCACCCGCACCGGATTCTTCACCAAAACGGACGAACCGGAATCTGGAAATCTGTCGGGAGAGGAAGAACACATCTTTTGGGCAGACTTTGTATGGAACACGATGTGGTCGCCTCCAACATTGAATTGCCGACAGACGCGAAAGCCGGTGATTTCCTCATTTTCTGTGATACCGGAGCTTACGATAGGAGTATGTCTTATGTTTTTGGACGCGGTTAATACAATTTCTAAAATGAACAACGATATAGTCGAAACTGATGATCTGTACGAAAAATGGCAGCACTGGGCGGCATCGAAAATATCGCATCACGGCGGGACTTGCTGCGAAATCGCGCGTGAATGGTTATTTGCGATGGATTTTTCACAACTGAACGGCGGAAGTATTTTTAGCGGACCGCGTTGGATTCGTCAGCGTTACAACTGGGGACCAACCCATTGGGCGATTTACTGGTGCGAAGCGGTTCAGCAAAATGCGCTTGACTGCGGGGCGCAGGCAGCGTTAGCCAACGAGGTTTTTTCCGTCCGCGGCGTTAAAAGCTACCCGGTTCAATTAGTTCAACAATTTACAAAAGAGGCAACAAATCAATGGTCTCTCAGGTGGGACGGCGAAGACACTGCGGTTCAATGGATAAAGGATGATTTGATTTATCACGAAGGCTGCGCGATTGTAGCGGACAATAACGAAATTAAAATTTGGGATGCAAGTGCCGCCTGGTGGATAAACCCAAAACAATTTGGTGGTTATGGATCACTGCTTGCCGTCAGGTTATTCGCTGCGCCCGATGATCCAGACAGTTTTCAGTGGGGCGATAATTTTATCGCCGCAAATGAATGGCAGAAGATTAAATCACTCTAATTTTACGCGCCCGTTTCGCTTCTAAAATTTATCTTTTTTGTCAAACATTATTTAGGTTTACAAGTTAAATTCAATACTTGTAAACCTTTTTTATTAAGCACTGTATCTTTGAATAAAATTCCCGATCTTTCTAACCGAACGGGCGCGCTTATAATATTGTGTTTCGGTCGGAATTTGCCAGACTTTCAGAAACTCGCCCTTTTCGTTGGATTGCTGAATGCGCAGTGTTTCATCGGCGACATAAATTCTGCCTTGTTCATCAACCGCGATTTTGTCGGCGTCCCGAAACAAGTCGTCGCCTATGCCTTTGCCGCCAAATTCGAGTAAGTTCGGGTTTGGAGTCGGCGATGGCGAGACACGCGGTGTCGGAGCCGAATATGACGGCGGGTTATAAACCGGAAGAGTAGGTTTCGGTTCTTTTTTGACTGCCGGAATCACTATAAAAAATATTGTGCCGACCACAACGCACGCGCCGACAATGAGGCTGACGAGAACACTAAGACTCAGGCTCGAATTTTTTATTGTCTGTTTATCGGATATTGTTTGCGACGCCGGTTTCTGTGGTTCAATGACGATTTTCGTTGCGCAATAGGCGCAAGCTGCAAAGTTTTGCGAAGGTGAATAACCGGTAATTTTACCGCCGCATTGCAGGCATACCAAAGGTTTCATTTTCTTATCGATTCAGATTTTTTGATAGCTTAACTTATGTTACTTTGTTTACCGGCAACTCGAATAGAATTATTGTTATCTGAAACTTTGATTGTTTTTCCGGCTTCTGCAAAAAACAGTCTAACTTAATTTTCGTATAAAAGAATATGGCAATTACCAAATCAAATCACGAATTTGACCAGCACGACCTCCTTCACGTTGTGGCAGACAAAAATAATCCGCTTCCGCGTTCAATTTTGCGGCGGACGGCTTTTCAATTGCTCGACGGTGAGTGGCGCTTTGCACTCGATACAAAAGACCGGGGTCTGCGAGAGCAATGGTTCGGGCATCACATCTACACGGAAAAGGCGGCTTTTCCCGGCTCGATTGAATCACATCTGATCGCCGCCAAAAAATCCGTCGAAGCATTATCTCTTTACAACGATTCGGATGAAGTGGTTGCGTGGTATGAACGCGATTTCAGCATACCGGAAGAATGGAGCAATGCGCCTAACCGCCTGACGCAATTAACTTTCGGCGCGTGCGGTTATGAAACGCGCGTGTGGCTTAATGGTGTTTTGCTGAAAACTATCGAGGGCGAGGAAGTACACCTCGGTGAGTATAGCTCGTTTTCCTACGAATTGCCGCCGGAGCTTCTGCAGCCGTCTAATCGCTTGACGATTCGCGTTGCCGACACGATAAATGCCGACATTCCGCGCGGCAAACAAGCTTCGCGCGTGTATAAACAAGGCGGAATTTGGTATCAGACCGTTTCGGGAGCAGTCCGCAGCGTTTGGATTGAAACCGTCGGGCGTAATCGTCTGCGTTCGCGTCTCGGTGTCATCAGCAGTTTGCGCGACCGTCTGGTTGAATTCGATTTGACGACGCGCATTCACGAAGCAGGCGAATACATTCTGCGGCTCACAATTACGCCGCACGCCAATTCCAAAACGGACGTTAATCAGAGTCCAATAACAGCGCAATTTAATTTGTCTCTGGAAGCGGGCGAGCGTGTTCAGCGTATTCCGCTGGCGATGCCGGACGCGAAATTGTGGTCGCCCGACGCGCCGAATTTATATCATTTATGGGCGGAACTCGTTGCGCCTGACGGAAATGTTACGGGCATTGAAACTCATTTCGGGTTGCGGAAAATCGGGGCGCACGGTCCGCGCGTTTATCTGAATAATGATCCGGTTTATCTCGATGGCATTCTTTATCAGCCAGGCGTTTCGACATTTGAGGAAATGCGCCGGCATCTTCACGCCATCAAAAAACTCGGCTGTAATCTGGCACGTGTTCACATTGCCGGTATCGATCCGCGTATTTATGATTTAGCCGACGAAATCGGGCTGATGTTGTGGGTTGAAATTCCTTCGCCGCATAGTTCGAACCAATTTAGCCGTGATAATCACTGGGCGGAATTACAGCGAATGCTGGTTTTTATCGCTTCACACCCGTCAATCGTAATTTTAAGTTTGTATAACGAAGATTGGGGCGCGGAAGATATTTCCACCAACGTCGAAACGCGCAAATACATTTCCAACACATTTGATTACCTGCGCCTCTTTTACCCGCAATTGCTCGTGGTAGATAACGACGGTTGGAATCACGTTTCGCGCAACGGGCGCCTTAGTTCACATCTTTTGACGGCTCATCTCTACACGCCGAAGGCTGAAGAGTGGGCATCGTCGCTCGACCGTTTGGTGGCAGGTGAAACACGCGGCGTCACTGCTCAACCGCTGATTGTCGGCGACCCGTATTTTTACACCGGACAGACTCCGCTGGTGATCAGCGAATGGGGCGGTTTCGGTTTTACAAATTACGGCGGACCGGACGCTAATGAAGAAAAAACCGCGCGGATCCGGGCATTCAAACGCGAAATGCGAAAGAGACCGATTGCCGGCGATATGTACACGCAGGCAACCAGTATCGAGGAAGAAAACAACGGCATTATCGACCCGGTAAGCGGCGAACTGCTCGTTCCTGCCGGGCTGCTCGATTCAAATTCTTTGCTCAACGAAGAACAAAAGATAAAAGCTGAATAAAAAAGGAAAAAATATAAATTGTTTTTGGCTTTACTTTATTTTTTCGTTGCTTAATTTCCAACGCTCAACGTGTTCGACTGATTTTCCGGGTTTGATTTTTTGTAGAGGCGAGAGCGATTCAATCTCTACAAAATCGCCCGCCGTATAAAGTTCGATATTCGAGTTCATATCGGGGTAGACAGCGTTTTCGATAAAATCAAAATGCTTTGTAAAAGTTAAATTTCTATAACGATAGACTGCCCAGCCCTGTTTATTTAAAACACCGATTTTTTGCGGATCGGTGTTTTCTGAATTAACCTGGAGCCGTATAAAATCTTTTTCAAACAGCCAACGCGAATCGCTTAAATCCGTGTAAGTCCATAAAGTTAGATTTCTGACCGGAAGAAGAGTTTCGCCGCTGTAAGGCGCAAACGGTTCGTTCGGAATTTCGCAGATACCGCCGCCGCGCATAATCGTTAATGCCCACGCCGCACATTCAATTTCCCTTTCACCATAATTCGTAATTTTGTGATTTATCACAACACCGCTTCCCTGTTCCTCGAGCGTCACGGTAATTTTCTTTTGCGTTTTTGTGACAGTTTCGAGTGGTTGAAGAAGAAGTATAGAATTTTGCGCTTCATCAAATTGGTATTCAATAGGAGCGTTGTCCGGCGCATAGGAATTCGGCATATTTTCCGGCGCAATCCACAAACGATGCCCGCCGTAAGGCTTGAATTCACCGAGCGCGGTTTCAACCTGGGCGTTCGGGTGTTCGCCTAAAATGTTTTCGCCGCCGACAAAGTTATAGCTGATTATGCGCGGACCAACGTCGGTTGTGACAATAATTTCAACTTCGCCGTTGGTTAGACGAATACAGTTCGGCAAATTTAAATACTCGATTTTCTTCATCAATTATGATTACAACAAAATTCAAAGTTCAAAGTCCAAATCACTAACTTTGAGCCTTGAACTTTAGACCTTGAAATAATTTTTCAGGTAACCGCCCCGCCGTCCACAATAACAACTTCACCGCTCATAAAACTGTTGCGGTCGCTGACCATAAACGCGGCGAATTCAGCAAGTTCTGACGGCTTGCCGAGTCTTCCCTTCGACACCCAAAAATCGTGCATTTGAAGGAGTCTTTCAGGCAGAGTATTACCTAAATCCGTATCGAAAATTCCGGCTGCAATCGCATTGACCGTCACGCCGAAATTGGCGGCTTCGCGTGAGAGACATTTTGTAAATCCAATCATCGCGGCTTTGGAAGTTGCGTAGTGAACCGAGGTTGGAAGCGAACGAATCGCGCCGACCGAAGTAATATTCAGAATCGAGCCTTTGCGCCCACGAATCATTTGTTTGTAAAAAGGCTTTGTGACAGCGAACAGACTGTTAACGTTCGTGTCAACTACCCAATCCCAACTCTTGTCGGTCGTCGTCGCAAAATTATCAGGTTTATTGACGGCGGCGTTGTTGACCAGAATATCAATCGCGCCCCACGTGTCTAATATTTCACGCGCCACTTTTTTCATTCCAATTCTGTCGGTAACTGAAATCTTAAAAGCTAAAGCGCGTCTGCCGTGAGCTTCGATTTTTGCTTTGACTTCTTCAGCTAAATCGTCGCGCGAGTGATAATTGAAAGCGACATCCGCGCCTTCACGCGCAAAAACTTCACACAACGCTGCGCCGATTCCGCGTGTTCCGCCCGAAACAAAAGCGCGTTTTTCATCTAAAAGTAAATTCACAAAATTATTTTCTCCCTTAAACTTCATAGAGTTTAAGGCAAGTGCCGCACTAAAGGCAAAATAGAGGTTTAACTTCCGTCATCAGTTTAGCCGTATTTTCTGGAAACTCAATTAAAATAACAAAAGCCGTGAGGAGATTTTATTGTTTTTGTGATTTTCTTATTGGTACCTTTTTGTATAATCGTCACGGTATAATTCGTTTCTTTCGTGCAGGGGTATTCGAGTATAAAAGGAATATAG
>JACCRD010000147.1 GCA_013813755.1 Acidobacteriota bacterium
AAAACTTCTTTGACGGCTTCGACCGCGTCTTGCGCGTTGCATCTGGCAATCGAATGAAGAATCGTTTCAGTATCCGAAGTTGAAGAAAAAATTGCGCCGAGTTTTTCCAGTTCAGCGCGTTTTTGCGGTGCATAAGGCAAATTTCCGTTATGGCAAATGGCGATTTGCCCGTGCTGGCAAGTGACAGAAAACGGCTGGACTTCGCGGATTGTATTTTTCCCGGCGGTCGAATAGCGCGTGTGTCCGATGGCGCTCGCACCTTTCAATTTCTTTAAAACGTCTTCACTCAAGACATCCGCGACGAGACCCATCGAGCGAAACTGATGCAGATTTTCACCGTCGCTCGAGACAATTCCGCACGCTTCCTGTCCGCGATGCTGAAGCGCGAAAAGTCCGAGCTGCGTCAAGGTCGAGGCTTCTGCGTGTCCAAAAATGCCGAATACGCCGCATTCTTCCCGAAATTTGTCTAAGATAAAATCACTCATCAAATATATTTTGCCACAAAAATAAAGAAACGAAGAATGAAGAAATAAGTTATCAAAACTTAGTTTTCTTTACTTTTTTTTATTGAGCGTTTGCGCCAAAACAGTTTGTTTTTTGTTCCCAGGAAATATTTAGTATATTTAGTATATAAATATTTTCGTATACTTCAATTTTATTTATGATTGTAGAAGTTTTATTTTTTGGAGCGACGGCGGAGGCGACCGGAGAAAGGGCAATTGAATTTTCACTGTCTGAAAATGTCAACGCGGACGAAGCGTTTGCCGCGATTTTAAAATCTTTCCCCGGTTTACAGCAAAACTTTAAGAATTCTCTGCTTTTTGCCGTCAATCAGGAATATTCCGGCGGTGATAAAATTATCAAAAACGGAGATGAACTCGCTGTATTTACGGCTGTTTCGGGCGGCTAAGAATGCTTTAGCATTGGAAATTTAATTAGAAGCAATCTCAAAAATGTTTTGGGTTTTTCCTTTATGCTTTTGCGGCTTTGCGGGAGCAATAAAAAATTTCCGCAGAGCGCAAAGATGCGAAGGGAGACAAAAAACAATCGAGTCATCAAACGTTTTTGAGATACTGGTATCAACGGCTCGATAAATGCTAAATGATAACTGAAAAGGATTTTTTTGAATTAACAACCGAACCGATTGACGTCGGCGAAGTTGCGCGAAGATTTGTACCAAACGATTGCGGCGCGACGGTTGCTTTGGACGGCTACGTCCGCCAGTTTACCAAAGGCAGGGAGACGCTTTATCTCGAATACGAAAGTTACGAGCCGATGGCTTTGAAGGAAATGGAAAAACTCATCGCCGAGGCGCACAAGCAGTTTGAAATTTCTCTGGTCGGAATCGTCCATCGTCTGGGGAGGCTCGAAATCGGCGAAACGAGCGTTGTTATCTCGGTTGCCGCTCCGCACCGCCGCGCCGCGTTTGAAGGCTGCGAATGGCTGATTAGAGAGTTAAAACGCACCGTTCCGATTTGGAAAAAAGAAATTTACGCGGGCGGTGAAACCTGGGTTGAAGGCGAGAAAAATTTAACCGCAGATGAACACAGATAGACACTGATGTAAAACAAATATAGGAATGTGTCCAGCAATTATAGATTGTGAAAAGATTTGCCGCTTTCTGATTTACCCGCATTAGCCACGTTCAACCGCGACTAATTTGTTTCCTGGCTTCTTCAATTAATTCGTCAAAACATTTTTCCAAATTTTTATTTACGCCGCGAAGTCCGGCGACGACTTTTTCGCCCCACCCGACATATTCAATTCTTCTTTCGCGCGACCAATCGTGCGGCGGATTTTCCGTGATGTCACGAATATTGCTGATTTTGTCGCAAAGTTTAATTTGCTTCGCACCAACCGAAATACGCGGCGCGTGTTCGATTTGAAGTTGTTTTCTTTCGGCTTTGGGCAGAGATTTGTCGTCGGTTAATTCCAGAACCATTTGACAGACATTTTCGCCGAACAGTTCAGTTATTTCTTCTTTGGTAGTTTCGGTGTCTTCGATTGTATCGTGCAAAACGGCGGCGATAAAAATGTCGTAATCTTCAACATTTCCGATATTTGCCAGCAAATTTAAAACTTCTAAAGGATGATTGATGTAAGGTTCGCCGTCAGCGCCTTTACGCTTTTGAGTTTTGTGTTTTTTGGCGGCAAAATTGATTGCCTGCGCGAGTGTTTTTATGTTGTTCATATTACAGTTTATAAAAAATAAAAAAAGGTCGAGAACTTTTAAGCATTCTCAACCTTTTTCGTAATTTATCTGGGTTTTACTTTATAACTTCAAGCGTCAAATTCTGTTGACCCGAAATTATATACTCGGCGGGAGCAATTTCCTGCTCGGTTAAAACTGTTAAAACAGTCGGTTTAAAGCCGCCGGCGGTGCGGTTATTATTCAAAGTCGCGAGCATTGAGGGCGGAAGATTCGGCATTTCGTTTGAGCCGATAATCGCGCCGCGTGTTTCGCGGGAGGTCTGCACATAAAGCCGGTCACCCTTTTTAATTTCGTTGAGGGTCCTGACCAACTCGCTTAAATCCTTTGGCACGAATTGACGCGAAGCCGCTGTTTGCTGCATCGAACCGCCGTCGCCGACCGTAATCGTCAACGCGCCGGTCGGCGTATCAATGGGGATTGTAACCGGTATTTTTTGCGAAAAAATCTTACCCGTGTTGGTTCTGATAAATGCCTGAACTTCAAAACTCTCGCCTGCTTTTACTTCCATACGGTCTAGTGCGATGCGCTCTAAAACGGCGGTTTTGCTTCCGTCAACCGAAACAAAGTTCAAATTCACGTCGCTGATTTCGACATCTGCGAAGCGGCTCTGAAGCAGCACGTTGACCGGAAGGGCAATTGACAGCGAAGCGAACTGAGCGGCTTGCGCACCCGCGAAACGACGGTTAAGTTTTATTGATTGTTGATTTTTTAGCTTGATTTCGCCCGTCATTTCGACGCTTGAATCGCCGAGTCCGCGTTCGTTGGCGGTAAGCGAATTATAAACCGCGATATTCAATAAAAGCGGCGTTAAAAAATCGTCTTTGGCAACTTCAAAGTTTAATGTCTCCTGTTGGTTACGGCTTGTTTCAAGATTTACTCTAACGGGAATCATTTTCGGCGTCTGTCCGAGCGTGCCAAAAACACCGGTGGCGCGATCCTGCGTCATACTTCCGACCATCGCGTCCGGCACGGCGAGTTTAAAAGAGTTATTCAAATTTGGGATAACCGTTACGACGTGTGATTCGGACATCGGCAAATCCGCCGTGCCAAGACTTAAGAATGGATGACCAAAGGCGTAAATTTTATTGCCGTCGCGCCAAGTGACCGTGCCGCTTGCCGCCATCGAATAATCGCCGCGCGTGAGTTGCATCGAAACCGAAGTGCCGCCGAGCAAAGTTTTTTCATTCGCCGTTTTCAAGGGAGCGATTCGCGCCGCGCCGCCCGCGGCTGCGACAGGAAGCAAGCCAACGGACGATAGTTGCGGCGCAAAAAGATTAAGTGTTTCCTGACTAAAACCGCTGAAAGTAACGGGTGTGGCAATCGGTTGAAAAGCTTGTCCGGCGACGACGGCGAGCGACGAACTTGCGCTCGTGCCTGCCAGAATAGTATTTGAAACAGCCGCATTTTTCGGCAAGTTCGGCTGCCAGGTTGCCGCATTCAATTCGGAAAATGAAAAGACGCGTGGCTCAACGGATTTTATTTTGATATTTTGATTTTTTTCAAAAATCGTAATCATCTGGTCAATCGGCGTAATGCCGCAAATCGGTTCTTTTGAAAAAGGAAAACTGTATGAAATCGCTCCGAGAAGTTTGCCGTCCAAATAAACGGGCGAGCCGCTCATTCCGGCGAAAACGCTCGTTCGGTCGCTGCTGCCGCCTGAAATTCGTCCGACAATCATATCCTGCTTGGGACCAATCGCGCCTGGCACTATTCCGAGAATTTCAACATTGAATTCCTCTGGCTCACTGCCGCGAAAAACGGTTCGCGCCGTGCCTTTCATTCCTTCTCTAAGTTCGGAAAGCGGAAAAAACTGCGTGTTCGACGCTTTTTCAGTTTTAACTTTTATTTCGTTTTTGGCGATTGTTTGCGTAATGGTTTGCGCAAACGTATTCAAACAAAAAGCGCAAACAATTAATAAACAGGCGGATAATTTTGTTTTCATCGGTTGAAACTCTTCCTTTTCAAATGCATCTTAATCGTAACATTTTCGGCAACTCGTGCAAAAGTCTTTTTCTGTAGCTGGCGTTTAAGACTCTTAAAATCAATTTCAAGTTGTATTTTGTTTGTATTGTATGACTCAAATCTACATCAATTTAGGTTTATTTTCTTTTTACTATGCCCGTTTGTTTTAGCAATTTTGTGGATTTCCGCGCTTTCTTCCATTCTACCGACAGCTTGGAGAAGAATTTCGCGTAAGCGCTCGAGTCTTTCAATCGTTGAACGCATCTCCAATAATTGATATTTCAAAGCGGGTTCGAGATTAAAAGCGGCGGTGACCAGAAAAGACAACGCCTGCGGTTCGGTTTGTGAAATAGCGGGGAAAGTGCCGCGTTCACCGCTGAGCTTGCGAGCGGCACTGGCGATGCGTTTAAAGAGTTCTGAAACCTCTTCGGTCAAAGGCTTCAAAAGATTCGTGTCTTCCTCTAAATCTCCAAAAAACTCGACTTCTCCGACCAGATACGAATCATCCGTTTCAACATAATCGAGAAGGCGATACCTGATTACACCGATCGACAAAAGATTGGAGCGACCATCAGGCATCGTCTGACTTTCGCGCACTTCCGCAACGCATCCGATGGTGTCCGGGAGCGGTTTTTCGATGAATGATTCCTGCGGATTGAAATAAGTGACGCCAAATAAATTTTTCTCGAGCGCAATATCTTTGAACATCTGCCGGTAGCGCGGTTCAAAAATATGAAGCGGTAAAAGTTCATTTGGAAGCAACACAAGCGGAAGCGGAAACAGCGGCAGATGCTTGATTCCAATAACTTTTTCTGAGGGTTCGGACATAAGATTTACTGTCCAAAGTCCCCAAAGTCCAAAGTCAAATTGATCGACGATTTTGAACTTGAGACTTTGGATTTTAGACTATTTTGAGAGCTATAAAGTCAACAATCTTATCGGGCGTTTCGTCGCTCAAAGCCAGACGTTTCGCGCCGACAATCGCGTCCGCCATTTCATCGACGCGCGTTTTGTAGCGGTTATCACGGATTATTAAATCTTCGACGACGCGGCGTTCGAGTTTTTCGCGCGAAACGTCTTCGCCCATTCCTGCCGCGACCGCGTATTCAATCGGCGCGGTGTGATTTTTGATCCGCACGTGCAGCGCGCCGGTCATCTCTCTTACTTCATCACGAATTTTTTGCTGCTCGAGATTTGAGTTTGGAAAACCGAGATGCCCGCGCAGAGTTATTTCGATGATTGGACGTGACAGTTCGGAATTTTCATCAAACGCGCGCGCTTCGTTTTTTACCTTATCGAGAACGCCGTCCGTAATGTCCTTCACGTCGCTGTAGCCCGAAACGTCAAACGACAAACGCTGAAACGGTCTCTGCCGGTAATCTCGCAGATGCTGGGCGGTAACTTCCAGATTCTCGCCGACTTCGATCAAAAACGCGCCCCGCGTTTCGCGGTATTCGTCAATACTCGTTATTTCCAGCGAACCCGGATTAAACGCCCAGTTGTCTATTTCGTAACTTTTATGCGTGTGCCCGAGCGCGACGTAATTGGTCACGGATTTCAGTTCTTTCAAGTTTGCGAGCGAGAGCG
>JACCRD010000168.1 GCA_013813755.1 Acidobacteriota bacterium
ATGTTGCTACCTGTCTCATAATCGCTTAACCTTGTCTTAAAAGTTCGTCTTATAATAGGCTTATGACGCAAAGCCGATATTCAAATAAAAAATTTTGGCTGATTATCAATAATTAGGACAACACCGGTGCTAAACGCTTCGATGATATTTAATATATTTCACGTCGGTTACCAGAAAACCAGATTTTTGTATACTCGACAATTCGGTGAGTTAATAAAACTTTTGCGGCTTTTTCAAAAAATGATATAATCCAAAAACTTTATGCAAATCTTTGTCTTAAAACCTTCTAAAGATTTACTCGCCGAACTCGGCATCGCGCCGAAGGAATCGTGTTGTTTCTAATTCCCCTCGTAGTTTTACCCGCTTTCGATATCGGATTTTTTTGGTTGCCGATTTCTATATTTTTTTGATTTATATTATTGTTTCAACTTAATTTTATGCTTAAATTTCACAACACGCTCTCGGACAAGCTCGAAGAATTTCATCCGCAAAACGATGAGGAAGTCCGTTTTTATATGTGTGGTCCAACGGTCTGGAGTTACGCCCATATCGGTAACTTTCGCACCTTTGTTTTCGGCGATATTCTTCGCCGCTACCTGAAATATAAAGGTTACAACTTAACACATGTGATGAATTTAACCGATGTTGACGACCGAATTATTAACGAAGCGCGAAAAGTCGGTAAAACGATTGACGAATTCGTCCAGCCGTTTATTGAAGCGTTCTGGGAAGATTTCGATTCGCTCGGCTGTGAGCGTCCCGAAATCGCGCCAAGGGCGACGCAACATATTCAGGAAATGATTGAGATCATCGAAAGTCTGCTCATAAAAGGCAAAGCCTACGAATCGGACGGTTCAATTTATTACCGCATTTCGGCGTTTCCCGAGTACGGCAAACTGTCAAAAATAAATTTCGCGGGCAATATCGTCGGCGCGAGCGAACGCATCGACACGGATAAATACGAAAAAGAAGACGCGCGCGATTTTGCTTTGTGGAAATTAGTCGACAAAGATGAGCCGACCGGCTGGGACGCGAGTTTTGGGCGCGGGCGACCGGGCTGGCACATTGAATGCTCGGCGATGGCAATGAAATACTTGGGCGCGAGCTTCGATATTCACGGCGGCGGAATTGATCTGCAGTTTCCGCATCACGAAAACGAAATCGCTCAATCCGAAGGCGCGACCGGACAGCAATTTGCGAAGTACTGGCTGCACGGGGAGTTTTTGAAAATCGAAAACGAAAAAATGTCAAAATCACTCGGTAACGAATTCACTTTTCGGGATATTCAATCGAGAGGTCATTCGCCGACCGCGATTCGTTATCTGCTCTTGAGCGTTCCGTATCACAAACAGCTTAATTTTACATTTGAAAATTTGCAGGGCGCGGAAAATACGATTGAAAGATTGCGAGATTTCCGAAAACGTCTGCGGGAAGCGAATCTGAGAAGCGGAGCGAATTTTGATTTACAAAACGCGGCAAAAAATGCGCTCAGAGATTTTACAACAGCGATGGACGACAACTTAAATACGTCGATTGCGCTCGCCTCCCTGCACAATCTCGTGCGCGAAGTGAATACCGCTCTGGCAAACGAAACGATTTTAGCCGAAGACCGCCCGGTGATTTTTGAGATTACCGAAAAATTCGATGCGGTATTTAATATTTTCGGCGAAGAAAAAGCGGAAATGCTCGACGCGGAAATCGAATCACTAATCGAAGAACGCCAAACGGCGCGGCACAATCGAGACTTTGCGCGTTCCGATGAAATCAGAGATTTGCTGGCGGAAAAAAACATTGTTCTTGAAGACACGAAGGACGGCGTGCGCTGGAAGAAAAAATAATTTTATAAAAAGGGGATTAAACGAATATTTATTTCTTCTTTTATTTTTTCACTTCAACCAAAAATGCCTTCAAACCCTGCGCTTTAAAAACTTGCGGCGCACCGATTCGGTAGCCTTTTTCAAACAAATTTTTGAGCGGCGGTTTTGTTTCATTCCACTCTTTATCACGAAAAGCAACGAAGAATCTTTCGTCACTTTCAAAATCATCGATTGATTTAACTTCATCAAATCCGCGCGGTAGGAAATACGCTTTGTCTTCGATTAAATTTTTGATTCTGTTGACTTTTACAATCTGGAATTTTTTTTCTGAATCATGCCGAAGTGCGAACCAAAAATGATATGCCGTTAAATCTTCAAATGTGTAAATCTTTACTGCTTCGTTTTTATCAGGCGTTGATTTGCTCAAATCCTGCGCGAGATTTTCCCATGCGCACCAGATATATGTTGGATCTTTGCGTGTTAATTGGAGCGCAAAAGCCGCACCGAAAAGTAGAAAAATTATACTCAAACTCGCAATTTGCACCGGTGTTTTTGCGCTTATGCTGGAAAACAAAGTCGCCGCCAAAATTGTCGCGGGCGCGAAAACAACAATTAAATGGCGCGTTCCCCAAATTGAGTAAGGCGAAATCCAGCTCAGAGTAAACGCCAGCAGAATCGGCGTAAAAACAAAAATCGCGAGCATATAAATGGCGCGTTTTTCTTGTTTGTTCGTTTTTCTCCAAACGATCAGCCGCAAAACTCCAATCGTCGCAATGATCAAAACAACAGGGATGGTGATAAGGAAAATCGCGGGCGAATCGGTGTTGCTTTGCTCAAAATAGACGGGTTCAAAAAGGTCAAATGCGAACTGCAAAATTGATAAAACGTTTGGCTTTGTCATCCAGCCGATATTTTGTCCGACGCTCGAATTAACTTTTGCTGCCTGCCAAAGAGCGTAAATCCAGGGTGCGAAACTGAGCGCCGCTAGCCCGAGCATCAGAAAAACCTGTTTAACTTTTTCGCGTCTTAAAGTGATCACCGCCAAAACTTCCGCAAAAATTAAAAACCAGCCAAAATAATGCGTGTAAACGAGCAAAATATTGACTATTACAAAAAATAAAAATCCTTTGCCATCGTTTAGAAAACGCGCCAAGAGCCACATCGAAAAGAGTCCGAGACAAAGCAGAAGACTATACATTCTCACTTCCTGCGCATATTTAATCAACGAACCGTTGACGGCGAAGAAGGTTAAGGCAATCGTGATTGTCGAAAGATTCAGTTTTAACTCACGCGCTAACAACACGAACGGAATGACAGCGATTATTGAAAAGAAAACAGGAAAAAATCTAAGCCAGAATAAATTTTCGCCGCCGACGGAAATCCAAATTTTTAGTAGAATATAAAAAAGCGGCGGATGAATCAGGTCTTGGGCGACAAACCAAAAAAGAGAATTCCAAGACTGTGTCGCGGCGTGAACGCTGAAGAGTTCGTCAAACCAGAGACACGAAGCGGTTAAATTCCAGAGCCTGAGCGAAACATAAACGAGGCAAACGACGGCAAAAATTGCGAGCCAGGTTTTTTCGGACAGGTTCATTTTAGAGTTTTATATTGCTGCCCAATTTTCCGTCGATGCTTGTGTAACAGAGCGAAACTTCCGCGAATCGGTCTGTTTCACGACAGTATGAAAGACATTTGTCGAAGGGTTTTGAATAGATGTGCAGGCTGACGGCGCGGCGCTCGAATTCGGGTAAGTTTAAAATTTGATGAATCGGTTCTTCAAGTTCGACTTTCGCGGTGAGACAATCAGACAAATCGAATTGGTCAATTTCCTCTAACTTGCAAAAGCCGTTTGCTTCATCAATTTCCAGAATTTTGAAATTTTGCCCGCGAAGTTTGCCGACGGGAACGGTCATCCAGCACATCTGGTCGGCGTGATTGTGGATACGCGATATTTGCCCTTTGTCCCAACAAAGCGTCATCATTTCAAAACGCTCGTCTTTATAAATCAGATTACGCGTGTAGAAATTTTTGCTCCAGAAAAAGTAAGGCGCGATTGTGTCGACATTAATCGGATTTTCGGCGAGAAATTGATAGACATTATCACAGGTAAATTCGTCGCTGGAAATGGATCGCAAGCCTTCGATCAAATTTTCGACTTTAACTGTTTTCATAAGATATTTATCCACAGATGGACACAAATTTACACGGATAAAATCCTAACAAAAATCTGTATCGATCTGTGCTTATCTGTGATTAATTGTTTTCCGCTTTTCGCAAAAAGTCAACAAATTCCTGCGTATTTCTGGTTAACCCCGGAAATGTGGCAATCGTTTTGCCGTCGCCGTCAATTATCGCGTAAAACGGCAGTGCGACGGTTTGAAAAGTTTTTTCTTGAAACTGTTGCTGACGCTCGTACACTTCACCGTCGCCGTCGGTATAAAGTCGAGTTAAAACAAACTTTGACATTTCTGCTTCGACCTGTTTTTTCGGAAAAATGTTCGCTTCCATCCAACGGCAATTTGTGCAGGTGTAACCCGTAAAATCAACAAAAACCAGTTTGTTTTCAACTTTTGCTTTTGCCTTCGCGCCCTCGAAATCATTTTCAATCCATTTCAGTTTTTCCTCGCCTGAATTATTAAAAAAGTTTCTGGAAGTTTCAGTTTCAGGCGGCAGAAACGATTCGAGTTCGCCAAGTTTCGCGCCGAAAAGTCCGGTTAATAAATAAAAGCTGATTGCCAAACTCAAAATTGCCGACACAAGGCGGATCGCGCCGATTCTTTCGGGCTTGGAATCGTGCGGCAATTGGAATTTGCCCAACAGATAAACCGCTAAAATTGCGCTGATCGCAATCCAGATCGCCAGCACGAAATTACGCGTGAAAATTCCCCAATTCCAAATTAAATCGACGTTTGAGAGAAACTTCATCGCTGCTGCAATTTCCAAAAAGCCCATCGCGACTTTGATTGAATTCATCCAGCCCCCGGCGCGCGGCAGCTGCGAAACGTATTGCGGCACAAGCGCGAGAATGAAAAACGGCAACGCGAAAACGCTTGAGAAGGCAAGCATTCCAACCAAAGGCATTTGCCAATCGCCCTGCGCGGCTGAAACTAGAATCGTGCCGACAAACGGTGACGTGCAGGTAAAAGACGTGAGCGTAAACGTCAAACCCATAAGCAGCGCGCCGATAATTCCGCCGCCTTCGCCTTCTTTGCTGCGCGTTAAATTATCGAGTTTGGTTAAAACATTAGTCGGAATCGTAATTTCATACGCGCCGAACAAATTAAAAGCGAAAAACAGAAAAATTGCGGTAATCAATAGATTGACATACGGATTTGCCGCGAAAAGATTAATACCCGCCGCTCCGACAAAAATCGCCAGAAGCATTCCGAGAATAGTAAATGTCCCAACAATTCCAAGCGAATAAACGAGCGCCATTTTCACGGCTTTCGAGCGATTGCCCGCCGAATGATTCGTAAAATAAGACACTGTAATCGGAATCATCGGAAACACGCACGGCGTTAAAAGCGACAACGCGCCGAGCGTAATTGCCAGCCAGATAAAAGACCACAAATCAGCAGGCAGCGAACGGGTGGCAGCAGCCGGTTCTTTACCGGAAGTTTGATTATTGGTCGTCATTTGAGAATTGCCAACTACCGATTGCTGCCTGCTAACTGCTGGTGGCTGATTGCTGACAGCTGCTTTTTTCACGTCTTCAAAACCTGAAAACGAAACTTTGACCGTTTTCGGCGGAAGGCAAACTCGGTCATCGCACACCTGAAACCGCACGTTAACTATTAAGTCATTGGCGTTCGTTTCGCGGATCGCAGTTAGCGGTAAATTAAACTCGGCTTCTTTTTCAAAAAATTTTGTTTCGAGCGGCTTTTCATCGACTAAAAAATTCGAGTCCGGTTTCGTGATCGGTTTTGTTGAATCAATTACTCCTTCGATTTTAAAAAGCGAATCGTCGGGAAGTGTGATTTTTGTCGGAAAAGGTCCGCCCTCCGGTTGCTCGACGGCGTAAAGATGCCAGTTCCCTTCAATTTGCGCTTTTAGATTAGCTTTCAAGGATTCGCCTTCTTTGACGATTTTGCCTTTCGCGTCCGATTCAAGCGACCAGGAAACAGGGCTTTGGGCAAGCGTGGCGAGCGGCAGAATGAAAACAAGAATGCCAAAAAAGATTTTTAATTTTAAGTACCGGGCGTAGAACATATTTTTTGTCTGAGTGGTAAGATGCGATTTTATCCTTTTTGAAAAAAATTTAACAGTTGTTTTGATTGATAAGTTTTCTCTTTTTGCACAAATACCTTTTTGTCGCATATAATTTTAATTTGAAACACATTCTAATACTTCATAGAAAATTTCATCAATTTTATTCCGAATGCGACCCGGAGGTTTGATTTTGCCAAAAACAGCTACTCGCCAGAAAGAAGAAACGAAAACGAATAAAAGTTCCACCAACGGCGCTAATAAAACCGCGTCCAAAACGAACGCCAAAACAAATGGGCAGCCGACCGATACCATTGATCCGAAGCTCGCGTCCGCCGAACACAAAGACCGCCGGCAGGCACAAAAATCTTCGATTAAAAATATTAAGCCGGAACTTCTTAAAGAAATGCTTTACCAGATGGTTCTGGGCAGAATTTTTGAGCAGAAATGCGCAGAGGTTTACCGGATCGGCAAAATTGGCGGTTTTTGTCATTTGTATATCGGGCAGGAAGCAGTCGGCATCGGCACGATAATGGCTTTGCGTGAAGATGATTATGTCATTACCGCTTACCGCGACCACGTGCAGGCGATGGTCAAAGGCATCACGCCTGAAGCGGTAATGGCGGAACTTTACGGCAGAGCGGGCGGAAATGTAGGCGGTAAAGGCGGCTCGATGCATATGTTTTCTAAAGAACTCGGGTTTTACGGCGGGCACGGCATCGTCGGTGGTCAAATCGGCGTCGGCACAGGGATGGCTTACGCGCAGAAATACAAAGGAACCGACGCGGTAACGCTCTGTTTCTTTGGCGAAGCGGCGGTTAATCAGGGAATGTTTCACGAATCATTAAATATGGCGCAGCTCTGGAAACTGCCCGTCATTTTCATCTGCGAAAATAACCAATACGGAATGGGAACCTCGCAAAAACGCGCGATGAGCATTTCAAGCATCGCCAAAAAAGCCGAAGGTTTCGGAATGGCAAACGAATTTGTCGACGGAATGGACGTTTTAGCCGTCCGCGAAGCAACCGAGCGGGCGATTGAACGCGCCCGCAAAGACGGTTCGCCCACGTTGCTCGAAATTCGATGTTATCGTTTTATGGGACATTCGATGTCTGATCCGGGAAAATACCGCACCTCTGATGAAATAAAGAAAAATCAGGAACGCGATCCGATTTTTCTTTT
>JACCRD010000172.1 GCA_013813755.1 Acidobacteriota bacterium
GTGCCGCTCGCAGCACTTTGCGTGCTTGTAATAGTTACGGTGACACTGGGTACAATTGAACCAGCCGCATCTTTTACGGTTCCTTCGATATTACCAGTTGTTTCTTGTCCGAATGCTACAGCAGTCAAACAAAAAACGAGGGATAACATCAATGTAATAAATTTAATATTTTTTCTCATTTATCGCTCCTAGATAATTATTTTTTGCGAATATATAATAGTCCAGTATGGACGATTGCATAACTATTGTGCAATTTGAAAGCCAAACATTGTAAGCCCCCCCTGAAGTTTAACTAACTCTTTTGTTTATAATAAATACAACCGTCTTTGCCATTCATTTTTCGACGGTTTTGAATATAATAATTAGTCAATTTCCAATATTTTGTATTTTTTTTCATTTAATTGAATATCCATTTGTTATTTGCGACTCAAAAACTCTATTTATTAGACGAAAAAAAAGAGCCGGGAAATTTATTTCCTGACTCCTTTTCTATTATTTAAACGTAAATATAAAAATCTAGCTCTTTGTTTGCTCCTGCACAGTCTTTGTAACTTCTCCGGCGACTTCCTGAACTTTTGAAAAAGCGTCGCGGGCGACTCCTTCGACGGATTGGACAAGATCTTCTTTTTTATCTCCCATCCATTGGTTCTCATAGTCCGTCGCGGGAATTGATAATCCGACCGCCGCGCCCAATGCGAGCGCGACTGCGCCGACAATTAGAGGGCTGTCCTGAAGCGTCTGTTCATATTGACTCAGACCCCGACTGGCAACATTTTGAACATGACCGCCAAGATTTGATGCCTGTTCACCGGTTTTACTTGCCAAACTGCTCACACCGCTGTATGCGGAGCTGGCAACGCTGCCGACTGTTTCCTGCGCGTTTTCAAGAATTCCGCCTGTGTTCGAATCAGACCTTTGCCGGGTTACTGTTTCGTCGTCCATTTGATTGTAATCTCCGGCGACGTAATTTCTTCGGTAGTCGTTTAGTTTGTAATCGTACTCATTTGAACGACGCTTGTTGCGCTGCATAAACAGCATTCCAGCTCCAATTCCGATTAAAGCTAACGGAAGTGGATTGCCTTTTGCCGATTTTACGACATACGAACCGGCATCGCCAAAATTATCAGAAAATCCTTTGCTTACACTTTGCATAATATTCTCAGCCTTCCCTATAGTCGCATCATAGACCGCATCTTTTGCCGTATCCATTGCGTTGGTTATTTGTTCGGAAACTCCTTCTTTAACTTGTTCGGAAATTTTGGAAAAGTTAAATTTCTCTTCAATAGCGTTAATTGTTTCACTCATCTGACTGCGAGTTTCTTCAATCTGCGCTTTTATTTCTTCCGGTTCATCCGTTGAACTTGTCAAATCAGCATCTGTATCACGCTTCTCAAAATCAGTATTGTCCAATGAGGTTGAATAAGCGGTATCTGTATCGCTTGTAATAACAGCATCGTTTTTGACCGTATCAGCTGTATAGTTGTCTGAATTATCTAACTTACTTGATTTTTGATCCATTGTGCGTCCTCCTTCAAAGATTCAATTGTTTGCTGCGGCGTTAAATCGGTTTTTTTCAGTGTAGCTAACGCGCTTGTAATTAGAGAGAAAGCGACACCGCCGACTACTAAGCCAATTATCGCCGCCGCGACCCAGGCAGAGGTCATTGTTGTCCATCCAAAGATTGAAGAAATAAGTTGCGTAAAGGCAATCACTAATGCGACTAACAGAATTAAAACAGCCGCGTAACCGACCGCTCCCCCAACGACTAAAGAACCCACCTGCTTGCCGACAATCGTCGCCTTCTGTGTTAGTTCAACCTGCGCCAGAGTAACTTCCTGCCGCATTAATGTGCTTGTTTCTTTTGATAATTCAGAAAACAAATCACCCAATGACCGTTCTTCTTTTGCTTTTTGTATTTGTTCCATATTGCGCCTCCATTTGTCTGGTTATACTTAAAGCGTTCGGGTGTTTTGATTTGAACCTTCGGTTTTGTTGTCAGTTCCGCCGCCACCTGCTTTTTGATCTGTTTTTCGCAGCGAGTCAGCCGCGATATCTGAAGTTTTATTCGCTTCAGGAACTCCGCTGAGGCTTGTCTTTTGCGGCGCAGTGGTCGTTCTTACCGAATTTTCCTGTGAGCTTCCAAAATCCGAATTATACATATTACGTCTGTTCGAACTCGGAATTAACGCCTGATTCGGACTAGAACTTTTTAAAAATCTCGCTCCAAGCAATCCTAGAGCGAAAGCTCCGCCGATAAATAATGCCGGATTGCGCCGCGCAAAAGTTTCGACATCACGAACAAGTTCACCTACTTCCTTACGATCGAGATAACTTGAAAGCTGTTCAACTTGGTTAGCCAGCGAATTGCCGTATTGCGCCGTAAATTTTCCGACCCCAGTCTGTTCGCCTGAATTTTTTAAGCCATCGCCCATCTGACGGATGCTTTCGGCAACGCTTCCCAAGCCCTGCGCGAGATTCGTTTTCTGCTTATCAATTTGTGAAGTCGCTTTTTCCTGCACTTGTCCCAAAGCGTGGCTGGCAACCTTGCCGGTAGTGTCTTTGGCTTGCGAGAGAACATCCATCGCCGCGTCTTTTGCCGCGCCGGTGTTTCCGCGCAGAACTTCACCGACCTGAGAAGCCGCTTTGTCAACCGATTCATTTGAAGCGTTGGTGGTCGGCGGTTTATTCGCCTGTGTGCCTTGAGCTGTACTTGAAAAAGAATCGCCCGCAGCGCTTTTTTGCCCGGTGCTTGCGATATTATTCGGAGCGCCGGTACTTGTGCCCGGTGTATTGCTCATTCCGCCTGAGGTTTTAGCTGTGTCTTTATTTGGTGTATTTGGTGTATTTGGTTCGTTTGCCATAAAATTAATTCCCCTCCTGATTCGTACTCGTAGTTTTAAGTTTTTGCTTTCCGAAAATTAAACGTGTGTTTAGCTGTATAAAAACATACATCTGAATTCGACAAATGCGCATTTCTTTCATACATATTTAATGAAAATTTCTGCGTTTTTTATATGACTGCAAAAAACATACCAAATAAAACAGAACGCGCTCCGACCAGTTATTTGTTTTTACAAAACTGTTCAAAACATGCTGTGCGGATAATTGCAAACTTTAGCTTTGATCACAAAACAGGAACAAAATTTTCGTTGACTTTTGTCCACAGAATCTGCGCCAGTTCTTTTCGATTGTGATTTTGTACGGGTTCATCACCAAAATTAATGATTGCCGTAAATTCAGGAATTTGAAAAAGATACCAGAGGTGTTGAGCGAAAGTTTTTTCGTCCCACCAACAAATTGTTTCACTCGCCTTCGGCGCGTCATCCGGCGTCTGATACGTGATTGAAGCATATGACACGGGACAATCCATCTGCGCGGCGAATTGTAAAAATGAAGAGTTAAACGGCAGAATAGTTTCGCCTTTGGTGCTTGTGCCTTCGGGAAAAACAATCACGCCTTCGCCTTCGTCGAGCCTTTTAATAATTTCAGAACCGGCGCGCGGGATGTCACGGCGGTTCTGCCGATTGATAAAAATTGTTCCCATATCGCGCACGATTCTTCCTGCCAGAAACCAACTTTCCATTTCGCCTTTGGCAACGAAAACACCTTTTGTCGCTACGCACAAGAGCGGAACATCCGTGTAGCTCAAATGATTTGAGACAAGAAAAAAAGGCGGTTCCGGCGCGGTTCCGACAACTTCAATTTTCATATGCGAGATTGTGACGAATGCCTGTCCCCACCGCCGAAAAATTATCTGCCGCCAATACTGTTTGTTGGGAATGAAAATGTTGCCGATTAACCAAGCTGTGTATAAACCGAACGTTGAGATGATAAATAGGGTAAATCTAAAAACCGCGCGAATATAAATCATATTTATTGATCAATAATTTTTTTGTGCATTTCGAGAAAAATACACAAAGTGCTTCTCGTAAAATTTTTAATGAGTTTAGCAAAATTCGGCGCTCGAAAGGAAATAAAAAAGCCGAAGCCACAAAAATTTATGGACTCCGACTTTTTTGATTAAAAAACAAAACCGAGGTTTAGATTAACGATTGCGGCAAACGTCGAAATTTATAAAAATTATCGATTAACTACTGCTGTATAAAAACATTAGGAATTGGTTTGTCCGTCGCTTCACCAAACTGCTCACCTTTAAACCCGCCGGTGCTTTGCAGCTGATACCAGATACCGTTTCTGAAAACCGCGACATCAGCTTTGCCATCACCGTCATAATCGGCGGGAACCGGTAAATCCGTGCCGAACCCAAACGCTACTCCTCTGAGTCCCGCGGCGCTCTGCAGAAGATACCAGGTTCCGTTCGATGGTGATGGTCTGAAGACGGCGATATCAGTTTTGCCGTCGCCGTCGTAATCGGCGGGAACCAGCTTATCACCGGAGGCGCCAAACTGTCGGACAAGAAATCCGTCTTTACTTCTCTGAACATACCAATTACCTTCCGCGGGGCGAAAGACAGCGTAGTCGGCTTTACAATCACCGTCATAATCTCCGACGACCGGTTTATCCGTCGGAGCCCCGAATTGTATGGAGCTGACTTGATCATTCGCCAGATTATAGACATACCATCCGCCATTTGAAGGACGAAAAACGGCTAAATCAGCTTTGCCGTCGCCGTCAAAATCGGCAGGCTGCGGAATGTCCGTCGCCGCGCCGAAGGAAGGCACGCCGATAAAGCCTGCCGTGCTTCTCTGTATAAACCATGTGCCGTCTCGATAAACGGCGATGTCGGCTTTTCCGTCGCCGTCATAATCCGCCGGAACTAACTTGTCCGAACTCAGCCCGAAAGGAACGCCGGTAAATCCGCCATCACCTTTTCGTAGATACCAGGTGTTGTTCGAAGGTCTGAATACCGACAAATCAGATTTACGATCGCGATCGCCGTCAAAATCATAGCGCGACTTTGTTTGACTCGCCTGACAAACGGTTCCGGGGACACACGCGGCGCATTTTCTTTCACCAAAATATTGCACGTCGTCAATCCGAACGCCAGCGCCTTCTGCTTCGCTACTATCAGAAGCCATTACCCATCTGAATCGAACGGATTGACCCTTAAGCGATGCTGGAAGATTGACAACCGTATTGATAAACCCATTTGAATTACCCGTCCAGGCATTTCGACCACGGATAGGACTATCAAAACCCCTGCTTATGACACCGTTATAACCGCCGCTGACAAATGATCCGCCGCCTCTGATAATGTCAACATAATTTGTGCCGTCGTCGGTCGAGTATTCCAAGACCATCCCGTCATAATCATCTTCCGTCTCAAAAAAGTTTTTGAATGAAAACTGAGCGTCAGCAATTTCAATTAGAATAGGAGGAGTCACCAACGCGGCAGAGCTAACAACAGCGGCGTTGTTGGCGAATGCGGTGTTCGGCGGCGAACTCGGAGATACGGTCGATGTTACCCAGTTGATACCGGTGCCGACAATCTGAACATTTGTCCAACCTGCCGGTAAAGCCGGTGCGGTAACTGAATCAAAGTTTTGAGCCCGCGTTGGCTGCAGAACTCCGGTGACGAATGTTTTGGTAATCGTTCCGAATGGGGTTGAGCCGTTAGTGATCTTAAATGTTAGCGTGATGGTTGAACCGCAAGCGATATTTGGAGCTACTGTAAAAGTGAAATTCTTACTCGCAACTGCGCTGCCCGGAGCAAGCGCGCCATAATTTTGCGGGGTGCTCGGATTGGTTACACCGCCCGTGGCTTGGAGCGTTGCCGTCAAATTTGTGGTGCTGGCAGCACCGGTGTTTTGCAGCGGTAAACTCACGGTGACCTGTTCACTCGGATCTGGGACGCCGTTTGGCAAGCTACAACTCTCGGAGACAATTCGCGGTTCTACATTGGTTGCAATTACTGCTACCCCGTTTAAACAAAAATTAGCAAACGCTGTCTCTCCGGGACCTACATTAATATCTTTTGCACCACTAGCAGACACTAATCCGCCGGCTCTACCTGCTGTTACCGCATAAGTTCCCGGCGAAACTTTTATCTCATATTCTCCGGTTACTCCGGTAATCCGGTTAAATCCGCCGGTTGCATCAACCGAAGCCTTATCGATTGGCGCGCCGCTTTCACAAAATGTAACCTTGCCCCTAATTGTTGCCGTCGGTGCAGGAGTACACTGCGGAAACTT
>JACCRD010000237.1 GCA_013813755.1 Acidobacteriota bacterium
GCTTCCCATTCGCTAATCGTAAAATGCGGCGACAATAAATCCGCTGCAATATGCTCTGCCCATTGCTTGTCCGGCGGAATCGTCTGGTGCGAAAGCATCGGCGCGAAATAACCGGTTTCAAGAACGCGCACACGATTTGCCCAAACTTCGTAATAACGATAACGCCGCGCTTCCATAAAAAGAAAAATCGAAACCAAAATAGAGTTGATCGGAATGGCGAAATGCGGGTTGTCGGGCGAACTGAAAACGAAGGAAAGCGTCGCGCCGGCGGTAATCACCGCCCAGTTGGTGGTCGCGTCAAGCCGACTGCGCCAGACATTAGAACGCTGCACTTCGCCGCGATAAAAATGGACAAGCGCGGTATTAAATTCCGCGGGCGCGAGTTTTTGCGGAAGTGAAAGCGGAGTAGTTTTGGGTTTTTCACTGCGGGCGCGAACTTCTTCGGCGAGTGATAAAAAATCTGAATTTCCATCTTCGGTTTTTATTTGTTCATCAGCTTCTAATTCAAATGAATCGCCTGCAAACCGAACTTCGTTTTTCATAGCTATTTATAGGATAAGCTAAAGTTTGCTGCGTGTCTTCCTGCAAACTTCAAATTAAGAAGTATCACTTCCATTCTTCAGATGCAAGAAATTTTAAAAGTCCGGAGAGTTCTGAGACAAGGGGTTATGTTTGATGAAAATTTAATTGATTCTTTTTAACTCTCCGGATCTTCCAGACTCCCAAGACTCTCGATTTTGTTTGGCTTAACACCTCGATTTCATAAATCTATATTTTTAAATTGCGGTTGCGCTACAATCACCAATGATGATGGAAGCAGATGAATTTTGGATGCGGAAAGCAATTAAAGCCGCCGAAGCCGCGCGTGAATTTGGCGAGATACCGATTGGCGCGTGTTTAATTGATAAAAACGGGGAACTTATATCAATTGCCGGAAACCGCACAATCACCTTTTGTGATCCGACGGCGCACGCGGAAATTTTAGTTCTGCGCGAAGCCGCCGTAAAAATCGGCAATTATCGGTTGACTGAAACAAGCGTTTATACGACTATTGAACCTTGCGCAATGTGTGCCGGCGCACTCGTCAACGCTCGCGTTAAGCGGCTTATTTTTGGCGCGAAAGACGAAAGATTCGGTGCAGTCACGAGTGTTTTTCGCCTTTGCGATACAAGCTCTTTGAATCATCAGATTGAAATCACGGCAGGTGTATTAGCTGAAGACTGCCGGGAAATAATGCAAAATTTCTTTCGCCAAAAACGCCAAAAAATTAAAAATTAAAATTCAAAATGCAAAATTTATGCAAAATTTTTGAAGTGCTTTTTTAATTTTAATTTTTAATTTAATCACGGAGAGGTCGCATAGTGGCTTAGTGCACCGGTCTCGAAAATCGGAGTGCCTTAACGGGTACCGTGGGTTCAAATCCCACCCTCTCCGCCATTTTGAATTTGGATTAAAATGATCGTTGTTAACTTCTTATTTTTGCGAAGGCGCAATGATAAGTTAATTGATTGCATTAAAATTATTCTGAACTTTAAAACTGTTCGACTTTGGAAAATGTGATAAAGTATTTTCTTTTGTTCAACCAAGGATTTTTGATATAAAAAACGGAAGGGTGCAAGAGCGGTTGAATTGGCTACATTGGAAATGTAGTGAACCTCAAAAGGGTTCCGTGGGTTCGAATCCCACCCTTTCCGCCACGTTTTATTTTGGATTATAAGAATTCTTTTATAATTTAACTAAATGGCAGGTTACTTTGCCAATCCAAAATCGATTTATGGCTTCAGGCTCCGCACAATGTTTGAGTTGTGAACTCCGCTAGATTGGGAACAAAGCAACGGCAGCAATTTCAGCGTGTGTTGCGGTTAAGTCTGAAGCCTCCCATTTTTTGTTGGATAAAAAACTCCGAAATCGTAAATTTATGATTTCGGAATTTTTTTGCTTTATATTTCGATTGAGAAGCTATTTTTTATTACCAATTGCCTTTTTGAATTGTCCTTCAAACATCGTCACGTAACCGATCAACTGCGGCTGCGCTTTGAATTTCGCTTTTGCCAAGTCAAACGCTTCCTGCCCGCGTGGGTTGGCGAGCCTGACAAGGCTTACTAAACCGTTGAAGATTGATTGATATTCGTTATTTTCGAGAGCTTTTTTGTAGCCTTCAAAAATCAAAGGGAACGCCCGCGGGTCGCCTTTGCCGCTGGAAGCGACGATTCCGAGAGCGGTCGAACGCACGTTAGAGGTTTGCGTTTTGTCAATTGCGAATTTCAAACCCGTATCGAGCGCCCGTTTGTCGCCTAAAACTGAAAGCGCGCGCAGTCCAGCGATTGTTAGACGGTTTTTCCACGAAGGCGTGTTGACGAGTTTTGCAAGCTGGTCATAAGCGCGTCCGTCTTTAGTTAGTGCTAAAGCGGCTGAAGCCGCGTCAATTACGCTGTAACTCTGGTCACCCAACGCCGCGGAATACAAATTGGCAAACTGCGCGTCTTTCGTTCTGGCGAGCATCGCAATCGCTGCCGCGCGGACGTTTGGATTTTGGTCTTTCGCGGCGGCAGTCAGAGCGCTGGTTAATTCTGCAGAAAACTTCGGCGCGGGCGCGTTATCACCAAACATTCCGTCAATCTGACTTTGCGGATTTTCGCCTGTCGGCATATCGGTAATAATTTGGCGGCGCAGTCTCCACGAAGTTTCCTTGTTAATTGCGTTGGTTAAAGCGTTGATAATTTTTGTTTTATCTGTTGCTGCTGTGGTGGTTGCGGCAGATTGTTTGGCGAGTTCTTCCATCGCCCAGAGTCTGCCCAAAACATCTTTGTCGTTTTGGAATTGAAAGACGAGTTCATCCGTTGATTTATTAAACTTTAATTCTTTAATCAAAGTTCCTTCATTGTCGAAGCTGACGATCAGAGGTTTTGCGGCGGAAGCAAAAGTATAAACATTCTCAGCTTGCGGCTTCAGCCAAACTTTTTCGATTTTGTTGTCGATTTCAACATCAATCCAACTTTGAAAAAATTCAACCTGCGGGAATTCGTTGGTCGCATCTATTTTCTGCGTTTGTTTGACGCTTAAAGTTAACTGTTTTTTCGCGTCGTCGTAATTCTGAGTGACTTCAAAGATCGGATGTCCCATCTTAAAAAGCCACTGGTCGAAAAACCAATCCATCGATTCGCCGGTTGTTTCTTCGACGGCAATACGAAAATCTTCGGTTGAAACCGGCTGGTTGGCGTTTGATTTTAAGTAATGATTTATTGAGCGCCACCAATTTTCTTCGCCCAGATGTTTGCGCAGCATATGGAGAACCGCCGCGCCGCGCGGATAGGCATATTGGTCAAACATCGCGTCTTTATTCGGATAATATTTAGTGACGATCGGACGGCGATTGCCCTGATTCCAAGCACCGAAATAGCCCTGCTGGTTGCCGCGCACATTGTTAAAGAGAAAATCTTCGTGACCTTTTTTATTTTCATGATAAAGCGCGTCAAAATAAGTCGCAAAACTTTCGTTAAGCCAGATTTGTCCCCAATCGCGCGTCGTCACGTAATCGCCGAACCACTGATGCGCGAGTTCGTGCGCTTGCAAAGAATCGGAATCTTCGTCGAGCATTTCGCGCTCGTCGTGGATCATTTCTTCAATCATCGTCGTGGCGGAAATATTTTCCATTCCGCCGCCAAAATCCTCCACAAACGTCTGCGAGTATTTCGGATATGGGTATTTAACGCCGGTTTTTTCTGAAAAAAACTTCAGCATATCCGGCAAGTTTTTCACCGTCGCGGCAACTTCCTTTGTTTCATTAACGTAGCCGTAATTAACAATCGGAATGCCTTCGTAATCCTGTTTAACTTCGGCATATTCACCGACGACTATGGAAGTTAAATAATTGGTGTAAGGCGTGTCCATTTTCCAGTAAAATGTGCGCGTGTTGTCGGCGTTTTCTTTAACTTCGAGAAGTTTTCCATTGGAAACAACCGTAAAAGGTTTTTCAACCGTCGCCCGCAACTCACTCGTGCGAAAATCATTCGGCGAATCGTAAGAGGGAAACCAGTAGCGGTTAAATTCCGTTTCGCCCTGCGACCAAATCTGGCGCGGCTTGTTTGGATTTTCCGCCGTCGGTTTGATGAAACGAAGTCCGCGCCCGAAACTTCCAATCGCTGTTTCAGCGTCGGCTTTGTTGACGTAACTTGTGCGATATTCAACTTTAACTGCGATGTCTTCGCCGCGTTTGTATGTGCGGTCGAGAATGATTTCAAGATTGTCATCCTCTTTTTTCGCGTCGTAATTAAATTTCAGCGCCGCGCCGCTTGCCAGAGAAACCGCGCTGATATTCATCGCCGCCGCGTCCAGATAAAATTTGTCCAAATCCTTAAAGGGCGCGAGTGTCACGGTTGTCGCGCCGAAGGCTTGTTCCTTGTCCCAATCAAAACGCAGATCAATCGAAACATTTTTCACGTCGATTGTGCGGCTGCGAACATAATTAACGCGCGGAAGTTTTTTAATTTTCGCGTCGTCCTGTTGAAACGGAAATTCAAAGAGCGGTCGCGCTGCCGCCGTCATCTGCGAAAAAGATAATACAAAGACTAAGCAGAAAGCCGAAACTTTCAAACTGAATGATTTTGGACTCATATATTTTCTCTCAACATTAGATTTGTGTTCAGGGAGTTTTTTGTTTGATGCAAAATACGTTTAAGAAATTAGTTTTGTTTCATATCACGCGGAAAAATTACGTTATCAAACTAAATTTCACCGTTTGGAAGAAAGCCGTTTGAATGCTATTTTCATAAAAATAAAAGTTTTAAGGAGACAATTTTTTATGTCAATAGAATTAGATGATCGCGGGCGCGCTTTGGAGAACGAATATTTTCGCCGCCAGGAGCAGGAACTTATCCAGAAAATGAAGGCAAAACTCGGCGCGGAAAAAAATCCGGCAGGCAGTGCAGATTGCCCAAAATGTGATGGCGGCAAATTGGTTGAAACAGATTATGAAAATATCAAGATTGATGTTTGCAATAATTGCACCGGAGTTTGGCTTGACGCGGGCGAACTCGCTCAGATTGCCGTCAGAGAAGATAATAATAACAGTTGGTTTTCAAAATTTGCTAAGTAAAATAATTAAGTGAAAGTTCAAATCTTCAAAATAAAATTCGTTATCTTTTTGTGCGCTTTCTGCGTGTTCGTATCACCTTTTTACGCGCAGGCGCAAACCCCCGGAAAAGCGAAAGTTACTTTGGCGTCAACGGTTGAAAATTTTAAGTTAAACAGCAAATTGATGGCGCGTGAAATGCCGTATCGCGTAGTTGTTCCGGTGAATTATAAAACCTCGAACGAGAAAATTGCGTATCCGGTAATTTATCTGCTTCACGGTTTAACCGGACATTTTGATAATTGGGGCGACAAAACAAAGAT
>JACCRD010000191.1 GCA_013813755.1 Acidobacteriota bacterium
TGAAAATGCGTAGCTGAAAGAGTAGAAAAATAAACAAAATATCGGAGAAAAATTATGTATTGCCCGCGTTGTAGTCAGGAGCAAATTTCACAGGATATAAAGTTTTGTTCACACTGCGGTTTTCCGCTCGGACTCGTTTCAGAAATTCTCGCCCACGGCGGTTTTTTGCCGCAGCTGGCAGAATTATATAAAGGCAAAAAAAACCTCGCGCGCAAAATGGGTCTGCTTTTCGCGCTGTTTTGGTTTATGATTTTTACGCTGGTTCTGGTACCTTTTCTGGCAATTATCGATGCTCGTGAAGAGATTGTGATTGTCGCCGCGCTGCTCGGAACAATTGGCGGGCTTATTCTGGCTATCGCGTCGTTTGCCTTTTTGAAAAAAGCGCCGAAAAATACGGAGGCTTTTAATTTGGAGCTGCAAAACGCAAACGTCAACAATCTTTATCAAACAAATCAGACAGCTCTGCCGCCACAGCAAACTCAACCCGCTCAAAGTTACGCGCCACCGAAAGACTTATGGAAAGCGCCGGAGACGGGAGATTTAGTTCAACCTAATACTGTGACTGACGCAACCACCAAATTGTTAAAAAAGCGGAGCAAATTTTTATAAAGTAGGAGAAATTTATGTTTTGTCCACGTTGCGGTCAGGAACAAATAACTATTGACACGAAATTTTGTTCGCGTTGCGGTTTTTTATTGACCGGTGTTTTAGATTTGATTTCTAACAACGAATTGCCAACTCAAACTTTGGTTTCTTCAGAAAATAAAGGAATTTCCCCGAGAAAAAAAGGTCTCAGGCAAGGCGGACAATTGCTGCTGTCTGGATTAATAATTGTTCCAATCCTCTTGATTATTTTAGATATGTTGAGATTTTATAATTCGCCGGTAGTCGCAATAATAGCAATTTTGACTTTCTGGGGCGGAATTTTGCGAATGCTTTATGCTCGTATCTTCGAGTCAAATGTGCCGAGCGAAAATCTTTCGGAAACTGGAGTTTTTGGCTCCGTCCAAAAAATACTAAATAAAAAACAAAAGGTAAATGCTTTACCGTCCGACCAATCAGCCGTTGATAATTTTAACATTTCGCCGTCCACAACCAATTGGCATGACACTAATGATTTAGTTCCCCAAAGCGTGACCGATCATACAACTAAATTGCTGGAAAAAGACAGGTAATTTACTTTTACTATTACTGTTGCTGCGCTGGAGGCACTGTTTGAATTCCTTTAACTCCTGCAAAATCATATGTAATGTAGAGATTCAGCGCGTTGTCTTTAACTTCTGAACGAACGTCTTTGACGCGGGCGTTAAGCGTTCCGTCGGTGGCGGTAATCGGCAGGTTGAGAGCGATTTGCTGTCCGCGCAAAATTGTAATTGGATTAACTCTCTGATTAAGCGACGACTGCACGAGCGGAGTAACAAAGCCGCTGATCACCGGTGAAAGCCCGTCCAGATTTACCGTTTCGACATCAATCTGCCCGTAAACATTTTGCGCCGCTTCATCAAACCGAAGATTGAGATTCGCCTGCGCCCAACCTGAGAAATCGATACATTGCCCGAAAACCGCTGCGCTGCCGCTAAAAGCGAGCGGAGCGGCAATTTTTCCTTCTCCAAACCGCACGCCAGTAGCAACACCGCTGCCCTCGGGCTTAAGCGTTATTTTTCCGGCACATTCGTTTTGCAGTGCGAACGAAGCAAACTGCGGTTTTGCCGTATCGCTGTAAATGTTTTGTCCGGTAAGATTAAGCGGGAAGGCGGGGGCGTTCATATCGCGGAAAATAGTGTTTAAAATCGTGTCAAAAAATTGCTGGTTGATAGCGATGGTCGCGGTTGCCGTCTGGGAAACGGTTGCATCCGGCGCTTTAATCGGTTCGCCCGGCAGTTTCGAGGCACGCGGCGCGCCGACATACAGATAAAAAATTAACGCTCCGCCAATTACTAAACCTAAAATCGCGCCCAAAAAAAATAATGCGTATTTGTTCATTTAATTTTCTCCTGCGAACTTTCAAAAAAAAACGTAAAGTTTCCTGATTGCGAAACTCTACGTTTTAACGAAACTATTTTATTGATTCGGCGAAGCCATCGGACTGACGTTGCTGTTAAAATTACTGTTGCCGCCCGCGTTGCCTGTTGACTGCGGCGCGTTTTTCATCAGCTGACCGATGAGCGCCAAAGCGACGCTGAAAATTTGATCAACCTGTTGTTTAATCTGCTCGGGTGGAACTTTTGCCAAATCCGTCGGCTCCTGAAAAAGCGTCTGGTCAACCGAAGTTCGAATATTGCTCATTTCCGTCACCAGTCTTACACCTTTAATTCCGTTGACGGCGTTGCCCTGAGCTTCAGAGTTTGTTTCTGAAAGCAGAGGCAGACTTGTTTCTTTATCGACCAAAATAAATGATTCAGTTTGAACCGTTCCGGCTTGCGATTTCGTGTCAGTCGCCGCTCCGATGCGATATTTCACCGCGTCGCGCCCGTTAAATTTTTCTTCGCCGACTTGTTCGATGCCTTTTAAGTTTTTAATTTGCCCGACGATTTGTTCCGGCATCAGAAAACGCCTGACTTCAAAGCCGGTCGCTTGTTTGTCAAGTTCGGCGTATTGTTTTCGCGTCGGAGCGACGATCAGTTGTCTGCCGCCCAAATCCAGATAAACCAGCTTTTCACCGCTTGGCAGGGAAAATTCCATCCGTCTGCTTGTTCCGTCGCGGGCAACTTCAGCGCGCAGCGGCGGCGAAGTGATTTTTTGATCGCCGGAAGTTTCAAACTTCAGCGTTACGGTCGCCTGATATTGTTCAGGTTCTTTTGTTTCAATCACCGGACCGGACAAACTGACCACGCTTCCGTTGGTGTTGCCCGGATTGGCGTTCGATATATTTGTATTGATCGTTACCGCCGAATTTGAATTTGCCACGGTTGAATTGCCGCCGGTTGCAGGCTGTTGGCAAGCGGCACCAAAACACCCGACCAGCGACGTTAAAGAAAAAGTTAAAAGAATGTTTTTATTTGAAAACTTCATAAATTCCTCCAGGGTTGAATTGCTTTACAGATTAACATAATCATTTTGTATTTGATAGAAAAAAGACAGAAGAAAGTTACGGTAAAGCCTGCCGAATAGATTTACAAAAACGTTCAGGTTTAACAGATCTATTGATATTTATAAATTTTGCTCATCATTAAAAACCAATCGCTTCGCCGTCGCTTCTCGAATCGATCGCTCCGAGCCGTACGCCTGTTTTTTCCTCGATCGCAATACCGGTCGCGGAGGCAATATTAGACGGCTTTTCAGCAAATTTATGTCCCCAGCCTTTTAACATTTTTTGCGTGTCAGGCGACATTCCGAAAGGTTCAAAAAGAATTTCGTCGGGAAACCATTGATGGTGAATGCGCGGCGCGTCAATTGCCTGCTGAATATTCATATCGTGGTCAATCATATTGATGACTGTCTGTAAAACAGAAGTGATGATTCGCGGTCCGCCGCGCGCGCCGACGGCAAACCACAATGAGCCGTCCTTGCGCAGAACAATGGTCGGCGTCATCGATGAGAGCGGACGCTTTCCGGGCTGCACCGAATTATTTTCGCCTTGAATTAAACCGTAGAGATTAGCCGTTCCGGGACGAGCCGCAAAATCGTCCATTTCATCGTTGAGCAGAACGCCCGTTCCCTTGGCAGTAACGCGCGAGCCGTATAAATCATTAATTGTATAAGTATTTGTCACAACGTTTCCTTCGGGATCGACAACCGTGTAGTGTGTCGTGTCCATTGATTCTTTACCCGTCGGTTTGCCGTGTCCGATTTTTTTGCTTTCCGAAGCGTCCGCCAACTTTATCGTGTCCGCTCTTTTTTTCGCGTAATTTTTATCGATCAAATTGAACGTCGGAATTTCCGCAAAATCCGGGTCGCCCATAAATTCTGCGCGATCGGCAAATGAGCGGCGCAAACCTTCGGCTAACACGTGATATTTTTCCGAAGAATTATAACCCATCCGGCGCAAGTCATATTTCTCAAGCATATTCAGTGTTTGAAGCAGAACGATGCCGCCCGAACTTGGCGGAGGCATCGAGATAATATCGTAGCCTCTGTAATTTCCTTTGAGCGGTGTGCGTTCCTTAGGCTTATAATTTTTTAGATCTTCCAGAGTTATTAAACCGTTGTGCGCCTTCATATCGGCGGCGATCAATTCGGCGGTTTTTCCTGTGTAAAATTCCTGGGCGCCGAATTTTTGAATGCGGGCGAGCGTCTGAGCCAGTTCCGGTTGCTTAAACAGTTCGCCCTCTTTATAAAACGCGCCCCCTTTTAAAAAGATTTTTTTGCTGTCTTCGTATTTTTCAAGATTTTCTCGATAAGCCTTGAGCAGGTTGGCGAGTCGATAACTTAAAATATAACCGTTTTGGGCAATTTTGCGGGAAGGCTCGACAAGCTGCGCCCAGCTAATCTTTTTTGAACCGTATTTCTTAAAAGCCAAATCAAATCCGGCTGGGGTTCCGGGAACGCCTGATGCGCGATAACCGATCGTCGAAGACCCTTCGCCTTTTATCAATTCACTGTTTTGATCGATGAAAATATTTCTGTTCGCCGCTTTCGGAGCCATTTCGCGGTAATCGATTGCAGCAGTTCTTCCATCCTTATAACGAATCAACATAAAACCGCCGCCGCCTAAATTTCCTGCTTCCGGATAAACGACGGCAAGAGCAAGCCCGACTGCGATCGCCGCGTCAATTGCATTGCCGCCTTTTTTCATAATATCAGCGCCGATTTTCGAAGCGAGTTCGTGCTGCGAAACAACTATCGCCCGCGTTGCGCGGACAGGTTCACGCCACGCGGCTTGAACCTTTTGATTGAGCGGAAGAATTGAGAAGAAGAGACCTAAAAAAAACGATATAACAACTGACCTTTCAAATATTTTCATAAAATTTTCCGGGAACTTATAACAGATTTTTCTAAATAATATATAAAAAAGTTGTTCTGCAAAAGCAATCAACAAAGTATTTACCAATATAAATTTAATTTTTAATAAAAATTACTGTTTCAGTTAATTTTTTTTGTAGTATTTTCAAAATAAAAAGTGTATAATCAAAAGCACTTCGACAAGTAGAATGTAAATTCAAGTTGACTGAACTAACATACTTTAAAAGAAGGGAAATAGTTCCTAAATAAACAGTAAATTTTTCTCCCAAAAGAGGAATTATCTCCGATGCGCGAATACATTAAAAAATTTACAATTTAATTAACAACTTAGTTTGACGATTAAGAATCAACAAACAAAAAACAAATCAACTTATTAATCTATTAAAAATATTTCAGTTTCTAAATAAATAAGGAATTAGCTATGAAGAAAAAAATTATTGCGATGGTTCTATTAAATTTTCTGTTGCTGATGAATTTTCCAATTTCAGCGCAAAATTTAAACACTATAACGCCCAGAGCCAAAAAGAGTTCGGGAGTTAAATATTCAAGCATTAAAGCGTTTTCGAACGGCAATGGCGCATTAATTGAATGGGACACTGAATTTGAAAATTCAAATCTTGGATATTCCGTCTATCGCGGTATTGGTGAGCAGCGCCAACTTGTTTCTACTTCTCTAATTCCAGGACGAACGATGCGAATGCGCGGTGGTACTGATACCGGCTTTAGCTATTCATTTTTCGATCCGCAGGGAGATCTGAATTCAACTTATTCAATTGAAAGTTTAGACGACAGCGGACAGAAGAGCGTTACAAGCTTTGTCACTACCGAGTATACAAATACTTCGCCTGAAATTGAAGCTGAATTTTCAAATCGAGCGGCTGAAAATTCCGGTTCGTCGATTATTAAAAACGAATTGGTTTTATCAAAAGCTCTGCGCAACGAAATAGAACAAAACAGTGCGCAGGCAGACGCGGGCGGGCAAGGCTGGGTCGCCGCGCAGCCAGGGGTAAAAATCGGCGTTAAAAAAGAAGGTATTCACCGCGTGACGCGCGCTCAATTGGAAGCCGGCGGCTTTACCGTTACCGCTTCTCCTACACTTTGGCAGCTTTATGTAAATGGCGTTGAACAGGCAATTACAGTTGCGGCAAATGGCAGTTACATTGAATTTTTTGGTAAAGGAATAGATACGCGCGATTCAGATACTCAAAACTATTTCTTAGTTGTTGGTATGCAAAATGGCAAACGAATTTCACCGACCCTTCGCCGTCTAAAAACAGCTGGAGCCCAGTCATCCAATTATACTCAGTCCTTTGTTTTTAAAGAACGCACAAATTATTCTTCTTCAATATTTAACGGTGATACTGAAAACTTCTTTGGCAGACTTATAAATAATGCAGGAACGATTATTCCGCTCAACTTGACAGGCATTGATACTTCGATCGCTACTTCGTCGATAGACATTACTCTTCAAGGATTAAGTTTGCAATCTCATCAAACAAAGGTAGTACTTAATGGGACAGAACTTGGTGTTATATTCGGCGATTTTAGAAGTTTGTACAGCAAACGTTTTGAGTTTGCAACATCTCTACTCGTTGAGGGAACCAACAATTTACAGTTAATCTCAATTAATGGTGCTGGAGATACAACATTTTTTGATACATTAAAAGTAAACTACGCTCGCAGATATCAAGCTGAACAGAATAAACTTTCTTTCTCTCTACCGCGTTATAGAGCGGCGATTTTAAGTGGCTTTTCTACGGATAAAGTTCGAGTTTTCGATGTGACTTCGCCTGGCAGTCCAAAATTACTAACTGGTTTGACAGTACAACCAGACGGCAATGGATTCAAAGTAGTACTTCCATCCAACACGGGGCGCATTTTTTATGCGGTTGAAGATTCGGCAATTATAACGAATGATTCAATTACGCAGAATTTTCCATCAACTCTTTCAACAGCCGCTCATAATGCGGAAATGGTTATAATTTATCACAAAACTCTGGCAGTTCAGGCTGCCGCATGGGCAGACTATCGTCGTTCGCAAGGTTTAACAGTTAAACTGGTTGATATAGAAGATATTTTTGACGAATTTAGTAATGGTACTTTTGATTCAGAAGCAACAAAAAGCTTTTTGGAATATGCCAAAAATAATTGGCAGACTCCTCCAAAATACGTTTTACTTATTGGTGATGCGCATTATGATACAAGAGGTTATCGCGGTGCCAGTCCGAATAATTTAATTCCTACTAAAATGGTTGAAACAGCGTATTTAGAAACTGGCAGCGATGATTATTTGGCGGATTTTAATGAAGATGGATTAGCGGATATTGCAATTGGTAGAATTGCCACCCGCAATCCCGCACAAGTTATGCTTGCCTTAAACAAGACTATAAATTTTGAATTAAACTCGGCGACTAATATTAATCGAGGATTCCTTTACCCAAGCGACTCTCCAGAAGGGTATAATTTTGAGGCATTAAATGCGAGATTAGCTTCTATAATACCAAATATTTATCCAAAAAAAATGATCACTTATGCATATAATCCCTCTGCTACTACTTCTGAGATAATAAGTGATTTGAATCTTGGAAGATATTTGGTTAATTATTCAGGACACGGAACGGGAAGCGCCTGGTCCTCTGGATCAATTTTTAACGGTCCGAGAGACGTTCCTTTATTAACGAACAAAGATAAATATACAGTATTTTCGCTGCTGACTTGCTTAAACGGATATTTTATTGGAAACAATGACAGTCTTGGAGAAGCTCTTATCAATAAAGTTGATGGGGGAGCAGTAGCAGTTTGGG
>JACCRD010000238.1 GCA_013813755.1 Acidobacteriota bacterium
ATTTTCTTTTTCACCTTTTGCAAATTCCTTTTTTGTGGTTTTTCGAACCGGTGATAGCGGCGAAAATCGCGGCGGTTTTCTATGGCAGTTTAGCGATTTTTTCCGTTTACTGGCTGATGTTTCGCTACCAGGTTGAATATTTATTGTTGTGGCTCGCCGCGCTTTTAACCTGCGCCAACTCATTCTTTTTTCGGATGAATATGGCAAAGGCTCCGCCCCTGACGATAATTTATACTATTGTCGGAATTTATCTTTTGTTTGAGCGTAAGTATATTTGGCTTTTACCTTTGATGTTTGTATTTGTCTGGACTTATAGTCTTTTCCCGATGCTGTTTATCGCCGCTTTTTTCTGGACGCTGATTATTGCGTGGAACGAGCGAAAATTTGAGTGGCGACCGTTGGCATACACACTCGGCGGAATGATTTTGGGAAACGTTATCAATCCGTATTTTCCCCAAAACATTTGGCTTTTCGTAGAACATTTTCTCGAAAAATTCAAGGTCGGCGATTTTTCCGTGGCAGTCGGCGGCGAGTGGTATCCGTATTCGGGCGTTGAGCTTTTACTAAATTTTCCGATTGCTTTTATCGCAATGCTTATCGGCTATATTTTGTTCGCACCGAGAAACGGGTGGAAATTGCCCGAAAAATCGGCATTTCTTTTAATGTTTGTCACGGTTCTGCTCGTTTCGCAGTTTCGTTCAAAACGCTTTGCCGAATATTTCCCCCCGTTTGCGATACTTTTCGCCGCCTTTAGCTGGAGGGATTTTCTGCTTTCAAATGTTCAATCTTTCCGCGACGAAACTCTTTTTGATTCAAGCCAAAAAACTAAAAGTCACAGAACTCATGAACTTGTCACACAAATCGGCACTTGGGCTCTGGGAATAGTTTTAGTTTTATGGATGTTTTACAACGTCGCCGGAATAAATCTGACCAGGTGGTTCAATTTCAAAGAAGACGGGCTGATTTCCAATATTCAAAGCAACGAGCCGAACGATAAATACCGCCGCGCGATGACCTGGGCGAACGAAAACATTCCCGAGGGCGAACGGATTTTTAACTGCAACTGGGACGATTTTCCAAAACTGTTTTTTCTCGACTCAAAACACAATTACGTCTATGGACTCGACCCAAATTATCTTTATACGAAAAACCCGGAAATTTATAAATTAATCGGCGAGATAACTTCTGGAAAAATTGAAGATCCGGCGCCTATCATCCGCGAAAAATTCGGCGCCAATTACGTGATGTCGGATGCGAAAGAAAACGAAGATTTTATCAAAAATTGTCTGGAGAGTGGTTGGTGTGAAATGGCTTATGAAGACGACGAAGCGCGGATTCTGAAAATCCGCGAAGAGAAAGGTGAACCGCCAAGCGTTGAAGAAGAACAGGAAAATGAAGAAAATACTCAGAATACAAACAACAAAAATGAAGAAAATTAAAATTAATCCGGCTGAGATTCGGAACTTATTTGGCAGACGACAGTTAAAAGATCAAAATTTTGTAAAATTCAAGTCGTGTCAGCGGAATGGTAAACTTTGTAAACAGTTGGCTTTAGTTGTTTTATGCATCGTGTCTCTGGCGAGTTTTGCCTGCACAGATCAGCGAATATTAAAGTCTAATAAAAACGCAGCGGCGACTTCGACTGAAAATAAAAAAACGAGTTTTGAAAGCGATCTGGAAACGATGAAAACCGCTAATTTCGAATACATATTTGTTTTTCGGCGGAAGGACGGCGGCGAGTTTGACTCAGAAGACCGAAAATATCTGCGCGGGAATTCACCGGCGCAAATCAACAGGTTTGTCTTAACTGATGACGACAAAGCCTTTATCGCGGGTTCAAAATATATATTTCCAAAGGAAAATTTGGAAGCTCTGCAAACGCGTTTCAACGTCGAAGATTATTCGGCGGTAAAAGAAGAAACAGAAGAAAAGGCAAACCAGGAATCAGTTAAAGGAAAAAATAATGGCGCAAAATAATATTTCCGATATGGCGAATTATGTTTCAGATCAAACGACGGAAGAAAACTTGCCGACGGCGACGGAGAACGCTAAGGTCGTTGTTCTTGATCCGTCAACACCTTCAATTCGTTCGATTGTGCGCGTTGTTTTGATCACACTTGTACTTTTATTTTTTGCGGGTTTTGTACAAAACATTCTTTCGTCGCTGACTTATCTTTTCTTTCTCATCATATTGGCGGTTTTTTTCGCTTACCTGATTGAGCCGCTGATTCAGTTGGTGCGCCGTCCGTTTGAAAATACAAATAAAGACAAATATATGCCGCGCACTTTGGCGATTGTAATGGCTTATCTGATTGTTTTCACGGTGTTAGGAATCACAATCGCACTACTGACTCCGATTGTCAGCGAGCAGGTCAAACAGCTTTCCATAAATTTGCCCGGTTACGCCAGTTCATTTCAGGAAAAATTTAGAGACATCGGCACACGCTACAACAGATACCAGATTCCCGAAGCGCTACAGCTGCAAATCAATGAAAAAGCTGCCGGTCTGGTCGGCGCAGTCGGCACAGAAATTTCGGAGCTTTTTATTAGCTCGGTTTTTTATATTCCGTGGCTGATTTTAGTGCCGATTCTGGCATTTTTCTTTCTCAAAGACGCAAATCTTTTTCGTGTTTCGCTTTTAAGAATTTTCCCGAGCGGCGACTGGCGTTCGCGCGTCGAATCGGTAATGTCCGACGTTAACGAAACGCTCGCCGCATACACGCGCGCGCAGCTTATTTCGTGCATTCTAATCGGCACGATCTGCATTGCCGGATTTTATATAATCGGTCTCGATTACGCGGTTCTGCTCGGCGTTTTGGCGGGAGTTCTCGAATTTATCCCGCTGATCGGACCGATTACTATCGCCATTACGGCGATTGCCGCCGCGTCGCTGGAGTCTACCTGGCAAGCCGTCTATACTTTAATTTTTCTGGGCGTTCTGCGAATTTTGCAGGATTACGTTTTTTACCCGCGCATCATTCGTGAAGGCGTTCATCTGCATCCTCTGGCGATTATTCTCTCGGTTCTCGCGGGCGAACAGGTCGCAGGAATTCCGGGCGTTTTCCTGTCAATCCCGGTAATGGCGCTTTTGACGGTAATTTATAAACACGTCTTGGAACACAGCGGAAGCAAAGGAATAGTCGCCAATATTCTCGCTCCGAAGGAGAATAGCGAAGAAACTGAAACAGTTGAAAGCGGCAACCGCCCGGCGTGAAAAAACTTTACTTTTTTGGCAAAAGTTTGGATATCTTTACAAAAGGTTTTGGTAATTTATTTTTGTTGTATCGATCACAAACTATGTCTAATTTCGTGTGGATAATTTTAATAGTCGGATGCCTCACTTTTGTGGGTATCGTTATCCAGAGTTTTTTGGTGTTGAGGTATTACTGGGGTGAAAGAGGAACTCCGCCTCCAAATCGTGAGGAGCGACGGCGTTTGAGAGAAAAAGAATTTGATACGAGACAGCGGCAGCGTCCCGAAAAAAATAAAAGATAGTGTGATTTATCCGAAACGCGCGACAAATTACTGAATTTTGCTGTGTTTGATAAATGCTGCTTCACGCAGATAGACATTCAATTCGCAGATGTCTTTGACGTAATCGCCGATGCGTTCGAGATGTTTGGCGACGAAAAGCAGATGCGCGGCGCTTGCCGTCGCCGAAGGATTATCAATCATAATCGTAATTAGCTCGTCAAATACTCGCTTGTAAGATTTATCAATTACCTTATCCTGTTCGATAATTCGGCGCGAGGCGGTCGCGTCTTCCGCCGTAAAAGCGTCGAGCGCCGTGCGCAGCATTTCAGCCGCGTTATCCGCCATCATCGGCAAATCGACGTATTTTTTCAGTTGTGGCTCGTCGTTGAGAACTAAAGCGGCTTTGGCAATGCTTCCCGCATGGTCGGCGATGCGTTCGAGAATCGGCGTAATTTTCGCCACCGAAATAACAAACCGCAGATCGTGCGCGGCGGGTTGTTGAAGCGCGAGAATTTCAACGCTGAAACGGTCGATGTCGAGTTCCATCTGGTCGATTATTTTGTCGTCTTCCAAAACCTGTTTGGCAAGTTTGCTGTCACGTTCGGTCAGAGAACGCATCGCACGCTGGAGCGCCGCTTCAGTCGTTCCGCCAAGCAGCAGAAGTTTGTCGCGCAATAAGTCTAATTGTTGGTCTATAATTCGATCCATTATTTATAATTTATCACAAAATACGTTCTTTGACGTAAATCTTTAAATGAGTTCGGCAAAAATTAACCAAATCTGCCGGTGACGTAATCTTCCGTTAATTTTTCGTCGGGGTTTGTAAACATTTTTTGCGTCGGATTAACCTCAACCAATTTGCCAAGCATAAAAAATGCTGTCCGGTCTGAAACTCGCGCCGCCTGCTGCATATTGTGCGTCACGATGACGATTGTGTATTGTTTTTTTAGTTCAACGACAAGCTCTTCGATTTTCTGCGTCGCAATCGGATCGAGTGCCGAAGCCGGCTCATCCATTAAAATAACTTCCGGCTGGACGGCGAGAGCGCGAGCGATGCAGAGCCGCTGCTGCTGTCCGCCGGAAAGACCGAAAGCCGAAGTGTTCATACGGTCTTTTACCTCGTCAAGCAGTGCCGCGTCGTGCAGAGCTTTTTCAACCCGCACGTTTAAATCCGCTTTGTCTTTGTGAATTCCGTTAATGCGCACACCGTAAGCGACATTTTCAAAAATTGATTTTGGAAACGGATTTGATTTTTGGAAAACCATTCCGACTTTGCGTCGGAGCGAAGCAACATCAGTATTTGCCTCATAAATATTTTTACCGTCAATCAATACCTGTCCTTCGACGCGGGCAGATGGAATCGTGTCGTTCATCCGGTTAAGGGTGCGCAGGAAAGTTGATTTGCCGCAGCCCGAAGGACCGACAAAAGCGATTACTTCGCGCTCGGGAATATCAAGCGAAATATCGTGCAGAGCCTGCGCTTTACCGTAGAAAAAATTCAAGTTTGAGACGCTGATTTTACTCATTTATATTCGATTAAACTACTAAAACATCTGTTCTTGCCCAAAATAGCGCGGGTTTTCGCTTTAATACTTTTTGCGCGTAATAAACCGCACGATAATATTGATCAATAAAATTAAAGTGACCAGCACAAGCGTCGCTGCCCACGCTTTGTCATGCCATTCTTCAAACGGTGAAATCGCGTAATTGTAAATCTGGACGGTCAGAGATGCCATCGGTTCGTCCAGATAAATGTTGTAAAAGCGGCTGCCGAAAGCCGTAAAAAGCAGCGGCGCGGTTTCGCCCAGAACGCGGGCAACTGAAAGCATCGCGCCGGTGGCAATTCCGGTCATCGCCGCAGGAATCACAATGTCTTTAGTCACCCGCCACTGCGGAGCGCCGAGCGCGAGCGCGCCTTCGCGCATCGATTTCGGCACCAGGCGAATCATTTCTTCAGTTGTGCGCGTGACAATCGGAATCATAATCAAGGCAAGCGCGACGCAGCCGGCAAGCGTCGAAAAATAACCCTGCTGCAGAACGACGAGCGCATAAACAAAAACTCCGAAGACAATCGAAGGAATTCCGATCATCGTGTCCGCGACAAAACGAACGATTGTCCCAAACCAGCCGTCGCCCATTTCCGCCAGATAAGTTCCGACCGCGATCCCGAACGGAATCCCGACCAGAGACGCTAAACCGAGCAGAATCAGCGACCCGACAATTGCGTTGCCGATGCCGCCGCCCTCGCCGACCGGTTTCGGTGTTTCAATCAGAAACTGAAAAGTCAGCGACGTAATTCCCTGATAAGCGATATAAGACAAAACAAGCAGCAGAACAGCGACCACGCCAAACGCGCAGGCAGCGGTCAGCGTAGTCATAATCATATTTGTTAAACGTCTTCTATCCATTGTTACTTTTTATGCCGCTTTCTATAAAATCAAATCCAACAATTAAAGCCCGCATTTCGAATTTTGCGTTTCTGATCTACGCTGTGCGGCGAGCGACGCTTAAAATAAGCAGTTTCGCCAAACCGTTTACGATGAATGTCACGAGAAACAAAATCAGCCCCATTTCCACCAGCGCGCTCAAATACAAATCGCCGGTTGCTTCGGTAAATTCATTGGCGATCACCGAGGCAATCGTATAAGCGGGATCAAACAGAGACGCGCTGATTTGCGGACGATTGCCGATAATCATCGTAATCGCCATTGTTTCGCCGATTGCCCGCCCCAAACCTAAAACAATCGCGCCCGCGATACCCGAAGAAGCGTTAGCCAAAACTATTTTGGTTGTTTCCCATTTTGTCGCGCCGAGCGCGAGCGACGCTTCACGCTGCGTCACCGGTACGGCTTCCAGGATGTCGCGGACAACTGCCGTAATAATTGGCGTGATCATAATCGCCAGAATAATGCCGCCCGTCAACATTCCGATTCCCGTCGCCGTGCCTTGAAAAAATGGCAGAAAGCCCAAAGTTTTTTGCAGAAACGGCTGCACGTAAACGCGCAGAATCGGCGCCAGCACAAAAATCGCCCACAAACCGTAAACCACGGAGGGAATCGCCGCCAGCAGTTCGACGAGAAAAGCCATCGGACGCGCCAGAGATTTCGGCGCCTGCTCGACCAGAAAAACAGCGACCCCAATTGAAATCGGGGTGGCAATCAGCAAAGCTAAAATTGCCGAAACCATTGTGCCGTAAATAAACGGCAGCGCGCCGAACTCGCCTTTGACCGGATCCCAAACTTGCCCCACTAAAAAACCGAACCCGAATTCCTTGAGCGAAAGCCACGAACTCTGCGCCATCACGGCAATCATCGCCAGCACAATCAGCAAAATTATTGCGGCGCACACCGTCAACGCGAATCGAAAGATTTTGTCGCCTAAAATGTTATTTTGCTTAGGTTTTGCAACGGAAAATTCGCCATCGCTCAAACCATTATCGGTTGTTTCACTGGACATTGTTTATCTCGGCTCGCAGCGATTTCCCCTGATGCGAAACCAAACCAATTTTTGCCGAAGCGCGTTTGACCATTTCCTGCGGCAAAGGCGCGTAGTATAAATTTTCGGCAAATCTTTCGCCATCGTTAATTCCCCAAGTCAAAAATTCGACAAGCGCTTTGCCGAGAACTTCGTCGGGTTGTTCCTTGTAAATCAAAACATAGACGTAACTTGAAATCGGGTAAACGTTTGCGCCCGCCGCGTCGGTAATCGTGACGCGCAAATCCTCCGGCGTGTCGTTAATCGTTTCCGCCGCCGCGTTGGTCACAGTTTCAAAATTCGCTACGACATAATTGCCGGCGCGATTTTTTATTTCCGCGACGGGCAATTTGTTTTTGACGGCGTAGGCGAGTTCGACGTAACCGATTGTATTCGGCGTCTGCTTGATTTGTCCGGTGACGCCTTCGTTGCCTTTGCCGCCCAGACCGACGGGAAAGCTCGGCGAAGTTCCTTCACCGACTTTTTCTTTCCATTCCGGGCTGACTTTTGATAAATAATTGGTAAAAACGGCGGACGTTCCGCTTCCATCCGAACGGTGAACGACCGTGATGTCGGCAGCGGGAAGACTCGCTTCCGGGTTTTCAGCTTTTATTCGAGCATCGTCCCAACGCGTGATTTTACCAAGGAAAATATCAGCGATAATGTCCGGCGAAAAGCGCAGAGGTTTTTCGACCTGCGCCAAGTTATAAGTTAAAACAACGGCGCCGAGAATCACCGGAATATGAATGATTTCGCCGCTGGCAGACTTGAGATCCGCGTCGTTCATCGCCACATCCGACGCGCCGAATTGAATCGTTCGTTCTTTCACTTGCTTGACGCCGCCGCCCGAACCGATTGACTGGTAGTCGATTCTGATATTCGGGTTGAGTTTCCCGTATTCGCTGACCCATTTTTGCATCAGCGGATTGACGAATGAAGAACCCGCGCCCTGAATTTTTATCGCGTCGCCTTTGCCGCGCCTGCCGCTGAAACAAGCCGAATTAGCGAGCGCGAGCATAATCGCAACAATAGCCAGGAATTTTTTCGAGTCGTTTAAAAACATAAGTTTTCAGGTTTTTTAGAAAAATATAAACCTGTAGAATTAATTCTCTGAAGCCGCTTTTTATTGAAAACGCAGAAAATCACAACTATCCGAATTGAGAAGAATTTGATATTTGCTACTCTCGCCGAATTTGTTTTGATTTACTTACTCAGATTATAAGTGAATTTGGGAAATCATTTAAATTGTTCACTTGAACATTTAACATTGATTTAATACTATTCTAACATCGTCGCGATAGCATTCGATTCGTTTATTATAAATCTGACAGAAACAGATTTGAGGACATTTGTATTTGATCACAGATATTAAAGGCAAAATATGGACTTAGTAACCGAATTAAGTAACGAACTTGCACTGACATTTTTGGTTGAAAAAAGATACGCCGGAAAAGTAAAAATATCCGAAGCCGTGTTTTTAATCGATAAAATCAAAGAAGTTTTACAAACGACTTTATCAAATCAAGAATCCGAGAAAATTTCTTCACAAACCATAAATACAAAAATTATTTCTCATTAATTTACCAATAAATAATTAGATATCAAGAGCGAGTATTTTCGTTTTGATGCTTTTCTGCTCTCATATCATTTACACTTGAAATAGGTATCTTCCAGATGGTTTTTGTGCAACTTCGCAATCTCGCACAATACTCTTGCACACTTACAGAAAATCGCTTCCATCGCTCCTTAAATGAGTACGCTGCGCAATCTGCTTTTAGGCGGCAACCTTTCATTATCAAGCTTTCATCAGATACAAGCCTTTGATTTCTGGCTAGTATTTGAAATCTTTATAAAGTATTTTGTAGTGGATAATGAGAAGAGAAGAATTTCAGGAGAAAAAAATGAAAAGATACAATTTGGGCAAAAACTTTGCGGCATTCGGACTGCTTTGGACGCTTTTGGTAATGCCTCTGGCATCGTTTGGACAAACGCGCATTAATATGCCGAAGAACAAATATCAGATTCAGGACGACGTTAAACTCGGACGTCAGGCGTCAATCGAAGTTGAACGGCAAATGCCGATTTTGAATGACAATCAGGCGACGCGCTTTGTGCAGGATGTCGGTCGAAGATTGGTCAATGCGATTCCCAGACAATTTCAACATCCTGAATTTCAATATACGTTTGAGATCGTTAACGCCCGCGATATTAACGCTTTCGCGCTTCCCGGCGGTCCGATGTATGTTAATCGCGGAATGATCGAAGCGGCTCGCACCGAAGGCGAAATGGCAGGCGTAATGGCGCACGAAATTTCGCACGTCGCTCTCCGCCACGGAACGGCGCAGGCTACGGAACAAAGCAAACCGCTTAATCAAATTCTCGGTATCGGCGCGGTTTTAGGCGGCGCTATTTTAGGTGGAGAGCAAGGCGCTCAGATTGGAATGATGGGAGCGCAGGCGTGGATGACTAAATTTAGCCGTAAGTATGAAACGCAAGCCGACATTCTCGGGGCGCAAATTATGGCAAATGCCGGTTATGACCCTCGCGATTTGGCTAATATGTTTCGCACAATCGCCGAGCAGAGCGGTGGACAACGCGCTCCCGAATGGCTCAGCAGTCACCCGGATCCGGGCAATCGCTACGCCAAAATAAATCAGGAAGCTCAAATGCTGCGCATTGCCGAGGGTGCCGGTCAAAGTTCGAGAGAATTTCAGAATGTTAAGAATAGACTTTCAGGAATGCAGCGCGCGCAGACAATGGAAGAAATTGCGCGTAGTTCACAAAATGGACGCGGACAAGG
>JACCRD010000200.1 GCA_013813755.1 Acidobacteriota bacterium
GGATACAACCGCTCCGATTGTCCAAATCGCCGTTGCTGCTGACCGCGCGCTGAATATCAAAACGAACCTGGAGGCGAGCAGCACCGATTCCAATCTGCCGATCAGCTTAGGCGTTCCGGCAATCACCATTGACGGCGGCGGCACGGCTCGCGGAACGCATTCGCTTGACGAAGTTTGGGACTCGACCGACAGCTATATCGGCAGCCAGCGCGCCCTGCTTATTATTCTCGCCGTTGTTAGGGTTGAATAATTATCTTCCCGCGCATATTTTTTACCCATATTTTTTACTTCTGATATTTAACTATTCGCCTGCTTTCCATTAATATGTTATTTCATATTTTTATCGAGAAATTCGGCGACGAGCGGAAATAATTCGAGCCGGTTTTTCAGTTTCGAGATGCCGTGTCCTTCATCGTCAAAAAGTTTATATTCGACTTTTGCGCCCCGTTTCTTCAGGGACGCGACGATCTGCTCGGCTTCGGTATATGGAACTCGCGGGTCGTTTTTGCCGTGGATAACAAAGAGCGGAGTTTTAATTTTGTCGACTTTGGCGAGCGGCGAAATCGAGCGCAGAAAGTCGATGTCCCGGTCGAGCATTCCGTATTCGACTTCGCGCTGGCGACGCCTGTAACCACTCGTGTTTTTCAGAAAACTTTCCCAGTTGGCGATGCCGACGGTATTGACCGCCGCCGCAAACAAATCGGGGTAAAGCGTAATCGCCGCCAGCGTCATATAACCGCCGTAGCTGCCGCCCATCACGGCGATGCGTTTCGCGTCCGCTCCGTTCGCTTTTAGCCATTCGACCGCGTAAGCCAAATCCTTGACCGAATCTTCGCGTTTTTCAACGTCGTCCAAGTGAGTAAAAGTTTTGCCGTAGCCGGTCGAGCCGCGCACGTTCGTCGCCAAAATCGCGTATCCGCGCGCGAGGTAGTATTGATAAAGCGGATTGAATCCGGGACGCTCCTGTCCTTCAGGTCCGCCGTGGACACTTACTATAACAGGATATTTTTCGCTTGGCAGTTTTGTAACCGTATTCGGTCTATAAAACCAAGCCGGAATGTCACGCCCGTCAAAAGATTTGTATTTAATCAACTGCGGTTCGACAAATGATGCTTGCGGAATACTTGCGCGGTCGCTTTTCGTAACCTGCGTTAATTGTTTCGACTTTAAATCGTAAATCCAAACGTCGGAATTATATTTCGCGCTGGAAAATGAAAAAACTAATTTATTCGCGTCTTTTGAAAAATCAAGACCGCCGACAATCCCTTGCGCGGGCAGTTTGATTGGCGCGGGTTTGACTAATTCTCCGGTTTTAGAATTTACTTTGTTAATGTAAAGCTCGCTGAAACCTTCCCTGTTGATTGTCCACGCTGCCATATCGCCGGTTTCCGACATTTCTAGTGCGTCCAAATCCCAATCGCCTCTATCACAACCGGAGATTTTCCTCGTTTTCAGATTCATTCGGCAGGGCGTTATAAATTCGCCGCCTTCGTTTGTGCCGAAAACGATGGTGTCGTTGTTGATAAAATTAACGTCACCATATTGCGCCGCGCCTTCGTGCGCGGTCAAAAGCGTTGCTTCTCTGGTGCGCGCATCGACTAGATACAAGCTGTTATCCAAGCCCAATTCGGTTCCCGAACGCGAAATTATAATGCGGCTTCCGTCGTCTGAAACTGCAGCGAAGTCATTATTGCCATCCTGCTGAAGTATCAGTTCTTCTCTGCCGCTCGACGCGTCCATCGCGTAAATGTCGAAGTAATTTTTGTCGCGTTTGTTAGAAGTGTAGTAAATTCTTTTGCCGTCCTTCGATACCTCCCCAAAGTTATGGCGCACTTGCGGGTTTGCCGTTAACTCTTTGTATTTATTGCCGATGAGGTCGAGCCGAAAAAACTGGGTGTTTTCATTGCCGCCGACGGCTTTGCCGAAAATTAAACTCTTTCCATCAGGCAGCCACCGGACAAATGAAACGTTGTCTTCAAACACGGTCGCCTGACGCGCATCCTCTTTATTTAAATCGACAATCCAAATCTGAGTCGTTCCCGAAACGTTTGTCAGATAAGCCAGCCTTTTGCCGTCGGGTGAAAGACGCGGCGACGAAGCGGAACGGATATTTAAATATTGTTGAATCGTGTGATTGGTAACCTTTGAAGGTTGAGCAAAAACCGTCGCGCAGAAAATATAGGATACGAAGATGACA
>JACCRD010000220.1 GCA_013813755.1 Acidobacteriota bacterium
GTCGAAGACTGCCCTATTTTGATGTAGCCGAGACCGACATCGAGCAGAGTTTGCAGCTTTTGTTTTATTTGCGGAATGTTTTCGAGGATCGGCAGAGCGTCTTCGATTGTTGTGTCGAGCAGATTGGCAATCGAGAAACCTTTGTATTTGACCGATAAAGTTTCACGGTTGTAACGCGCGCCGCGGCAAACGTCGCACAAAACATAGACATCCGGCAGAAAATTCATTTCGATGCGCTTCATTCCGTCGCCGTCGCACGCCGCGCATCGTCCGCCTTTAACATTGAAAGAAAACCTTCCGGCTTTGTAGCCGCGTTCTCTGGATTCGGGCAAAAGCGCGTAAAGTTCGCGCAGAGGCGTGAAAAGTCCCGTGTAAGTCGCCGGATTTGAGCGCGGCGTTCTGCCAATCGGCGTCTGGTCAATCTCGATAATTTTATCAACCAGTTCAAGCCCTTCAATTGAATCGTGCTCGAGCGCTTCCGCCGAAGATTTATTGACAAAACGCGCCAGAGCAGGATAAAGAATATCATCGACAAGCGTTGATTTTCCCGAACCGGAAACTCCGGTCACGACCGTTAAAAGTCCGAGCGGAAAAGTGACGTCGATATTTTTAAGATTATGCGCTCGCGCTCCTTTGACAGTAATATTTTTGCCGTTCGCCGTGCGGCGGATTTGTGGAACTTCGATTTTTAATTTGCCGGAGAGATATTTGCCCGTCAACGAATTTTTATTTTTGATAATTTCCTTCGGTGTTCCGACCGCGACGACTTCCCCACCGTGCGTTCCGGCGAGCGGTCCGAGGTCAATCACAAAATCGGCGTTTTCAATCGTTTCTTCATCGTGTTCGACGACCAGAACCGTGTTGCCCAAATCTCTAAGTTCGCGCAGAGTTCCGAGCAGTTTTTGATTGTCTCGCGGATGAAGTCCAATTGAAGGCTCGTCCAAAACATAAAGTACACCACGCAGCTGCGAGCCGATTTGGGTCGCCAGGCGGATGCGCTGACCTTCGCCGCCGCTTAAAGTCTGCGATGCGCGGTCAAGCGTCAAATAACCCAATCCGACCGACTGAAGGAATTTGAGACGATCCCGAATTTCGCGCAGAACCAGCCCGGCAATTTTTTCTTCGCGCTCTTTTAATTTTATTTCAGTTGATTTTTCAAGCGATTCGTCAATTGTCAAACTAACGTAATCATCAATTCCGAGTCCGCCGACTTTAACCGCTAAACTCTCTGGCTGTAGGCGTTTACCGTGACATTCATCACATTGAACTGGAGAAACTAAGTCTTCAAGCGCCTCGCGGATTTTCTCCGAAGGCGGATTTTCAAGCCGCTCACGCATTGCCCGCAAAGCACCTTTCCAATCCGCTTCGTAAACATAAGTTCCCTGCCGAAACGTCAAACGTTTTTTTGTTCCGTAAAAAAATGCGTCGCGAATCTCTTCCGGTAAATCAACAAACGGAGTTTCAGCAAATAATTTACTTTTGCCTTTTACTTTTTTACTTTTGCCTTCCGCCTCGTTCCAATCAGTTAATTTATCAACATCGGTAAATTTTTCAATAATTGCGGTCAGAGCCGTCTGTAAAAATTTCGCTCCCTGTTTGTCCGCCTCACCGAGAAATGTGAGTTTTCCGATTGCCTGGCTTTCGTTCGGTACAATTTTCGATGGAATAATTTCCAGAACCGTTCCTAAACCCTGACAGCGTTTACACGCACCGTACGAAGAATTGAACGAGAAGGAGCGTGGTTCAAGTTGAGCAATGTTGATACCGCAATTGACACACGCCATTTTTTCCGAGTAGAGTTTTTCTTCGCCGTCAACCACTGATATTAAAACCGCGCCGCCGGTAATTTGAAGGGCGGTTTTGACCGATTCCGTGAGCCGTTCTTTAATTCCTTCTTTGATCAGAAGGCGATCAACAACCACTTCGATCGTATGATTTTTGCGTTTGTCGAGCTTTATTTCCTCGTCGAGCGAGCGAAGTTCGCCGTCGATACGCGCACGAATAAAACCGTCTTTGTGAAGTTTTTCGAGTTCTTTTTTGAATTCGCCTTTGCGCCCCCGTACCAGCGGAGCAAGAATCATCACACGCTCACCTTCCGGCAGCTCTAAAATACTCGTAACAATTTGTTCAACTGATTGGCGCGTAATCGGCGAACCGCACTGATGACAATGCGGCTGACCGATCGATGAAAAAAGCAGCCGCAGATAATCGTAAATTTCGGTTACCGTGCCGACCGTCGAACGAGGGCTCCGCGAAACAGTTTTTTGCTCGATCGAAATGGCAGGCGAAAGCCCTTCAATCGAATCGACATCAGGCTTTTCCAGCTGGTCGAGAAACTGCCGCGCATAAGCCGAAAGCGATTCAACATAGCGGCGCTGCCCTTCGGCATAAATCGTATCGAAAGCTAAACTCGATTTCCCTGAACCCGAAAGCCCCGTGATAACCGTTAATTGATCGCGCGGAATCTCGACATTAATATTTTTTAGATTGTGCTGTCGCGCACCGCGAACCGTAATTTTTTTGATGCTCATTCTTGTTCTATAGATAAAAATATCGTGTATTGACGAAACGATTATTTTATCAATTTGAACAAGCAAAGAAAAGCACAAAAATCAAGGGAACCGAATACTAAAAACAAATAATCATCATTAAAATTTTCCATTAGCAATTTCAGTAATTCGGTATAAAAAATTATGCGGAATTGTCAGTTTCTCGATGAAGAAAAGCAAAACTCTTGTGAAATCAAATTTTTATTGACTTCTGGTCGTAAAACAGAATATAAAGAATTCGGTATAAAAAAACTGCAATTCAGTAGAATACAAAGTTGGGGCTTTTTGGTGCAATAGAGATTCTTTTATGAAAAAAATGATTAGAACCTGTATTTTACTCTTGGTAGTTTTGTTGCTAGCTCCAGCAATTATTTCTGCTCAAACTTCTCGTTCTACAGCCGTTGTTGCAAATAAACGTTGGCAACAATTTTGGGTAAAATTTAATCAGGCTGTAAAAAAGAAAGACCGTGTAGGCTTGAGAGAAATGATGTCGGATGATTTTGATGACCACGGCGGCGGCAGTCCTGCTGAAGATTATGTCAAAGACGTATTCTCGAAGAGACTGAGCCGTGAGTATCGCTTGGCATTAGCATCGGGCACAAAACTTTTTGATTATGATGATAGACCATCACGCATTACAAAACGCGGAGAATACCCGCAACTTATTTTTATATACAGTAAAGATAAAGTGTGGCAATGGGCGGCGATGATGGGAGATTAGTTAAACCCGACGCGCCCAACAATTCAATGGACGTGAGGGCAAAACAGTCACTCTTTAAAATCTTGCGTGGTTAATTCTACGTTGCGCGTATCTGGTTTTGCCCCACGTCATCTCAACCGTTGTTCTTTACTCATTGGTTGCCGAAATTTCATTAGATGTCGTATCGGTCGCCCAAATTTGCGGAGTTTCAGTGTCAAGTTGCTCATTCTTTGGCTTCTCCTCCAATGAGATTTGCAAAACTTCATCAATCGTTTCTACCGTGTGAATCGTCAAATCTTCGCGCACTTCTTCGGGAATATCGGTTAAATCCTTTTCGTTATCTTTTGACAAAATAATCGTCCTTAAACCGAAACGATGAGCGGCGAGCATTTTTTCTTTAACTCCGCCAATCGGCAAAACTTTCCCGCGCAGAGTTATTTCGCCGGTCATCGCCACATCGTGTCGCGCCGCTTTTCCGGTTAGAGCTGAAACCATCGCTGTGGCAAGCGTGATTCCGGCGGAGGGTCCGTCTTTCGGAATCGCGCCTTCCGGAACGTGGATATGCAAATCTTTTTTGTGAAAATTCTTTTCGTCGATGCCGAGCGATTCAGCGCGCGTGCGGATACAGGTCAGCGCGGCGTGTGCCGATTCCTGCATAACCTCGCCCAGCTTTCCGGTTAGGCGAACGCTGCCGCGACCCTTTACGAGAGTGGCTTCGACCTGCAAAACCTCGCCGCCGACTTCCGTCCACGCCAAGCCATTAACCAAGCCGATTTCACTTTTCCGGGCAATGTCCTGTTTCCGGAAACGAATTGTGCCAAGCAGTTCCCGCACCTTTTCAGCGTTTATTACTTCCTTAAAATCAGACGCTTTATCGGCAGAGACAAATTTTCTGGCGACTTTGCGCAGACACGAACTCAGTTCTCTCTCCAAATTACGAACGCCCGCTTCACGCGTGTAATGCCGGATAACTTCTAAAACTCCGTCATCCGTAAATTTTACTTTATCGACATCTAAACCGTTTCCCTCGGCTTGTTTCGGAATCAGATGGCGTTTGGCAATCTGCGCTTTTTCAAGTTCCGTGTAGCCTGAAAGATTGAGTATTTCCAGACGATCCTGGAGCGCCGCCGGAATTGTGTGCAGAACATTTGCCGTGGCAATAAAAAAAACCTGCGATAAATCGTAATCAACATCTAAATAATGATCGCGAAATGTATTGTTTTGTTCCGGGTCGAGAACTTCGAGCAGCGCCGCGCTCGGGTCGCCGCGAAAATCTTTGCCGAGTTTATCGACTTCATCGAGCAAAATCACCGGGTTAATTGTTCCGGCGCGTTTCATCAGCTGAACGATTTGACCGGGCAGCGCGCCGATATAAGTCCGTCGATGACCGCGAATTTCCGCTTCATCGTGCACGCCACCCAGTGATAGACGAACAAATTTTCTGCCCGTCGCATTGGCGATTGATTTCCCCAAAGATGTTTTTCCGACTCCGGGCGCGCCGACAAAACAAAGAATTGTGCCTTTCGGATTTTTAACCAATTGCCGGACGGCGAGGTACTCTAAAATTCTTTCTTTAATTTTTTCCAAACCATAATGATCTTCGTTTAAAACATTTTCGGCTTCCGATAAATCATTAATTTCATCAGACGTATTTTTCCACGGAACATTGATCAGCCAATCAAGATACGAACGCGCAACTGTGCCTTCGGCGGACATCGGCGGCATCGCTTCGAGGCGCGAAAATTCCTGCAAAGCTTTTTCTTTGGCTTCTTCGGTCATTCCCGCTTCTTCGATTTTTTTCTTCAGTTCATCAAGTTCCGCTTTATCGTCCTTACGCCCAAGTTCTTTGTGAATCGACTTCATCTGCTCATTCAAATAATACTCGCGCTGATGCTTGTCCATTTGCTTTTTGGTGCGCGTGTGAAGAGCGCGGTCAAGCTGTTTTTTCTCAATTTCCATTTCAAGAATGTCCGCCAATTTTTGCAGACGATCCTGGACACTGAAAATTTCCAGCAATTCCTGTTTCTCTTCAACCGGAATCCGCAGATGCGAACTCATCGCGTCAGAAATTTGCGCGGCGGAAATTCCTCTCAAGCTTGTATGGAGCGCGTCCGTATAAGCATCCGGCGATGCGCGCATCAGTTGTTCGACCAGAGTATGAATTTTTTGAAGCAAACCATCGGTTTGAAAGCCCGACTCATCAACTGAAGTGATGCGGCGGACAAGCGCGAAAAACATTCCTTCGTCGTCTTTTTCAAAACGAACCGCCTGTCCGCGCTCGCGTCCTTCGACGACAACTTTTATCTGACCGTTATCCTGTTTCTGCGCCTGCAAAATTCTGCCGAGCGTTCCGATCGAATATATTTGTTCCGGGTTTGGCTCATCGACCGTAGCGTCGTGCTGGGTCGCCAGAAAAATATTTTTCTCGCCTGACATAGCCTGTTCTAAAGCCTTGACCGAACTTGTTCGCCCGATCTTAAAAGCTACTTTGGTAAAAGGGAAAATAACGACATCTCGGATCGGAACCATCGGGAAACGCGAAATATCAGTTGGCATCTGGTCTGTAAATTCTTGCATAAGTTATAAAACTCTTTGATTACGGAAATTTATTTTATCAGCGGAATAATGTTTTTTTGCCTCGACACTTTTAAATTTAGAATATCTTGGAAACAATCAGCTAGCATACCGTCTGAAATAAAGCCGATGAAATATTCTGTATCAATAAAATTAGAACGTGCAACTTTAAAGATAAAAGTTTGAAAATACATTTGCAAGTTTCAACAATTTCAAGATTTAGACCATTGACGGGCAAACAATTTTGTTACTCAAACAACAGCTCTTCTAAAAATCCTTGTGGCGAATCTTTAATTTATTATTTTTGAATTATTTATCATCAAGCGCCGCCACGCCGGGCAGTTCCTCGCCGGCGAGAAATTCAAGCGTCGCGCCGCCGCCGGTTGAAATGTGCGAAATTTTATCGTCCAGATTCGCTTGATTAATCGCAGAAACCGAATCGCCGCCGCCGACAATTGATGTCGCTCCGGCAGCAGTGACATCCGCGACGGCATTGGCGATGGCGATTGTGCCTTCGTCAAACGGTTTTTCTTCAAACATTCCCATCGGACCGTTCCAGACGATTGTTTTCGCGCCTTCCAAAGCTTGTCTAAAAATTTGGATTGTTTCAATGCCGATGTCGAGTCCCACCAGCCCTTTATTGGTAAATTCAATCGGAATTGTTTTACGCGAATTGAGCGGATCGTAAGAATCGACAACCTGATGGTCAGTCGGCAAAATCAGTTCAACGCCATGCTCATGCGCCATCTGTTCAACTTCCAGAGCCTTCGGCATCATTGCGTCTTCGACCAGAGATTTGCCGATTGTGTAGCCTTTTGCCTTGAAAAATGTGTAAGCCATCGCGCCGCCAATCAAGAGTTTGTCAACCTTTCGCTCGATCAACGATTCGATGACAGGAATTTTATCGGAAACTTTCGCTCCGCCTAAAATTGCGACAAACGGTCGTTCCGGATCGTTTAAGGCTTTCGATAAAAAGTTCAATTCTTTTTCCATCAAAAGCCCGGCGACGGAATCGTTAACAAATTTTGTAATTCCGTCGGTCGAAGCGTGAGCGCGATGCGCCGCGCCAAAAGCATCGTTGACGTAAACATCACACAGTTCAGCTAATTGCTTCGCAAATCCTTTGTCGTTCGCTTCTTCTTCAGCGTGCAGACGCAGGTTTTCGAGCAGCAGGACTTCGCCTTTTTTTAAATTTTCGACTTTTTGTTTTACTTTGTCGCCAACGCAGTCATTGGCAAAACAAATTTGACCGTGCATTTGATTCTGGATTAAATCTTCGAGTTCCGAGGAATTCATCTGCAACATATCGACACGCTTTTGTAATTGAGGTGTTAAGCCGCTATTTCCGTGTCCATTATCAAATTCAGAAGTGGCTTCCGGCGTTTCCAAATTTTTCTCGTTCGGCTTAATTGAATTTTCCGGGACAAAAATTTGCCGCAGATATTCGTAAACTGGCTTTAACGAATATTTATTCGCGTCATATGGCATCCCTTTTTCTTCCGCTTTCTCTTTGTCTTTTAAAGGTCTGCCCAAGTGCGAAGCCAGAATGATTTTGGCGCCTTCTTCAATCGCGTATTTGATCGTCGACATAGCGCCTTGAATTCTGGTATCGTCTTCGATTTTGCCGTTTTTGATCGGCACGTTGAAATCCACACGAATGAAAACTCGTTTG
>JACCRD010000229.1 GCA_013813755.1 Acidobacteriota bacterium
CGGCGGCATCCCGCTGCTGACGCCTGTTTGATTCGGGTCATATGTTTTCGGCGCGTAAAGCGGCGAATTATAATGCTCGGTCTTTTGCGCCGAAACAACTCCCGTCATCAACAAAATACTCAAACCTAATAAAAGTTTCAGTTTCAAAACCGCTGAAATAGCTGAACTCTTTTTCATAAAATTCTTGTTTAATCGCAAAACATTTGGACTTTTGGTTTTATTTCACCATTGCCCTTAATTACCTTCTAATATCCGAAGCAGTTCTGCCCGCGCTTGAAAGCGAAACGATGGAACGGGATTTTTTCATAGCTTCTTCCTTTTGCTGCGCATTCGGCTCTGGCTTTTGCGCACTTTGTTCCAGAAATCTTCGTTTTGCTTCTTCCATCGGCAGCGTGGCGACCGTTCCGGTTTTCGCGTCCTTTTGCCCGTCTCTCCACATCGTTTCCCACTGCTCCTGCAAATTGCGATACTCCGACTGCGGCGCTTTCAGTTCCAGGTTGATACGCCCGCGTTCGTCGTCAACACCGAAACCGGGCGCGCCTTGCAGACGCGGTTCGGGTGGTAGCCGTTCCTGCTCGTTCATCATCATCGGCGATACGACATCTTTTTCCGCAATGGATTGCTCCTCCATTACGTTTTGCAAAAACCACATCAAACCGAAAGTTATGACAACCAAAAGAAACAAACCGACGGCGAAATAAATAATCCCGCGCATTCCGATGACGTTCGTTTCATAAGGTTTATCCAAATCTACAAAAGTTTTTTCGTGCTTTGCCATATTCTTTTAATTACGAATAATGATTGCGGAATGATGAATTGAAATTCTAATGTTCATAATTCGTCATTCTAATTCATCATTTCTCTAGTGTTCTTTTCCGTGCGCAATCGCGTTTTCTAAATACGGGTCGTTTATCGGCACGAGCGGATATTTCATAAGTTCGCCGAAAAACCACCACAGCCAGATTCCGCCGACCGCGATTGGCGCGACAAAATCCATCCAGCTCAAATGAAACGGAACTTCGTGACCGTGACTTTCAATCGTCGGACTCGGACCGATAAGGTAATACATATCAATCAGCCGCATCACGAGAATAAAAGCCGCCAGCAGCGAAAGCCATTTTGCGTTGCGTTTAATATCGCGCGAAAGCAGCACGAGAAACGGAAACGCAAAGTGAAAAATAATCAAAATCACGCCGATTGCGCCCCAAGTTCCTTGAACGCGAGGTATATACCATTTTGTTTCTTCCGGTATATTTCCCGACCAGATAATCAGGTATTGCGAAAAGTTGAAATACGCCCAGACCATCGTAAACGCCAGCATCAGTTTGCCGAGGTCGTGAAAATGTCTTTTACCGACGACGCGGTTCATCGGTTCGTGGTCGGACAGCCACGCTAAAATCACGACTGTAAACGAGAAAGTACTCAGCGCCCAACCCGCCACGAAAAGAAATCCCCACATTGTCGAGTAAAAGTGCGGGTCAAGCGTCATTACCCAGTCAACCGCGGCAAATGTTACGGTCAGCACGAAGAAAATTATCGTCGGACCGGAAAATTTCCCGGCATCCGCCAAATATTTCGCTGCGTCTTCATAAGTTGTCGCCTTATCCTGTGCGAGCGACCATTTATTGAGAAAATAAGCCATCGAGCCAAACAAAACGAAATATAAAACGGCGCGAAAAATAAACCATTCGACGGTCAAATACGGTTCTCGAAACTGAATAATCCTATCGTCCTGCATATGCGTCCACGCATACAGGTATGTAATTCCCAACATAATCGGCAAAAACAAGACAAAAATAACCGGAAGCGTCCGCGAACTGGCTTCGAGGATGCGGCGAGTCACAACGCCCCACGCGCCGCCGGTCAAATACTGCAAAAGCAAAATTCCGATGCTTCCGAAACCGATGCCGCCCCAAAAAATAAAACCCAAAAGCCAGGAACGCAGTGCCTGCTCTCTCTGTTCGGGAAAAATCAGCGCAATCACCAAAATGATGATTGAAGCGATTCCGCCGATACCGAGCGATAAGGTTCGCCAGCGATTGATTTCCGCAGGTGCTTCAAAATTTGTGTTTCTCAACATTTATCTTGTTCCTCCTTGCGTGGGCGAGTTCGGCAGTCCAACCGGCTTCGGTAATTCCGTTGCGTTTGTATTTGTCGTGTTCGTCTCCCTGCTCGGAGGCATCGTTAAATTTCCGTTCGGGTTTTGGCTGATTTGCAAAGTCCGAATATACGCGACGATTGCCCACCGGTCAGCTACCGGAACTTGCGATGCGTAGCTGTTCATTTTGCCCCAGCCGTTCGTGATGACATCGAAGAAATGTCCAACCGGCGCGTTGCGCAGACGGTCATCGTTATAAGTCGGCGGTTTTGGAAAGCCGCGCCGCACAATCATTCCGTCGCCATTGCCGACTGGACCGTGACACATCATACAAAAAATTCGGTATCTTTCCTCGCCGCGATTGACCAATTCTTCGGTAATCGGAACGGGAAATTCTTCAATCGCGTCGGGGAAACTCGCCACCAGCGTATTGCCCGACCCATCCGCCACGGTTGTTGCTGGGGCTGCTGCAGTTGCTGCCGCCGTGCCGCCGACATTTTGCTTCTTACCCGTATAAAAATCTTTATCTTCGCGCAGTTTCCCGCGGGCGACCGTGCCTTCCGGCAAATCTCTCATCGCCTTACCGTCACTGAAAAAATCGCTCTTCTTGTGAGCTTTATAACGCGGCTGGTCTTGCATATCGTAGCGACACCCAACAACGGACAAGCTGAAAGCGGCAAGCAATACGAAGTAAATCATCCGCTTGCCGGCTTTGAACCTTGGACTTTGAACTGTAAACTTACTCATCGACATCAAAGACCTCCTGCGCGTCCAAACCCTGCATAAATTCTCTGGTTTCATCGTAATTAAATTTCGGGTCTTTCGTTTCAATCAATAAAAAGAATTTCTCTCTGGTCGCCAGCGCAAAACGCGGAACATTAAAAACCGGATGATACGGCTGCGGCAGACCGTTGAGCAGCAGCATTCCGCCGACGGCTGTAAAAGCCGCAAATAAAATCGTCAGCTCGTAAGCAGCCGGTATGAATGACGGAATACTGATAAACGGGCGCCCGCCGACGATAATCGGGTAGTCAATATAATGAACGAAAATTTGCAGTCCGAGTCCGGTCAAAAGTCCGGCGATTGCGCCGCCGAAAACCAATATCGGTAAAATGCTCCGTTTAATGC
>JACCRD010000230.1 GCA_013813755.1 Acidobacteriota bacterium
TATCAAAGCCACCGGCTCGCGCGAGGTCCAAAATGAAAAAGACGCAGATTTGCTGTTTTATGTTTATCCATCACGTTTTGAAGCGGGACGGGCGGTGAGTTTTGTCGAAGAAATCACTGTTAATATCAAAAAAGGAAAACGAATCATTGTTGCCGACATCGATCCGAAAGGCGATGTTCAGGGCGGCGATAAAGTGTTTACTAACGAACTCGGAAAGCGCGGTGTTTTGCGCGAATTAAATGGCTACGCTTCCTGGAACACCGCCGGAAATACGATTGGAACGGCGCTTCCCCACGGTGTTGTGTTCGCTCTTGCGCAAGCAAAATTAATGAAATCAAAAGACACTGCAAATCGCGTTCAGGCGGCGCAGGATTGGTTTGTATTTCACCGGGTTCTTGATGATTTCTATTACCACACTTTGGTCAGAGCTGAAGCGAAAAATTTTATCGCGCAAAACAAATGGAATCCTTTTCGTCTGTCAGATGCCGAGACTGAAAAAGTCGAACAATTCAGCCAAAAATTGATGCTCGAATCATTTACAGAGCTTTCCAATATTTATTTTGGCGGCGATAAAAATGATTTGCCAAAAAATTCGATGTGCCAAGAAGCCTCTAATATGACTTTTGATCTGCCGTGGAATCGCACGTTTGAGGCGGAAATTGATTTTCAGATAATTTGTAGAAATTAAATTTGGGAATAACTTTTAATCTAATGAAAATAAAACTTTTGTTTTTAATTGTATCTTTACTTTTCGCATTCAACTGTAATCAAAGCGCGACGAACTCAAATTCGGGCAATGCTTCCACCGGTAATACCGCCGCGAAAAAACGAATCGGCGTCAGCCTTCTGACGCGCGAAGATGATTTTTACCGCACTCTTGAAGCGGGTTTGCAGGAAGCAGCGCGGCAGAATAATTTTGAACTGATCGTTCAATCCGGCGATAAAGATTTATCAAAATAGCAATCGCAAATCGATAATTTTTTAGTGCAGAAAGTTGACGCGATTATTCTTTGCCCGACTGATACAAAAGGAATCGCTCCGGCGATTGAACGCGCTAACGCGGCGAATATTCCTGTTTTTACAGCGGACATTGCGGCGGGCGGCGGCAAAGTTGTCTCGCACGTCGCGTCCGACAATTCGGCGGGTGGGCGAATCGCGGCAGAATACATTATCAAAGCAATCAACGGTGAAGGCGTCGTCGGCATTATCGGACAGCCTGAAGTGCAGTCGGTGGTTGACCGTGAAACCGGCTTTAAGGATGAAATCGCTAAAAATCCAAAAATAACAGTCGTTCCGACTATAAACGGCGGCGGCGTGCGCGACCGTGCTCTGAAAGCCGCAGACGATTTAATTCAGGGCAATCCGAATTTAAAAGCGATTTTCTGCATCAACGATGAAACCGCGCTCGGAGCTCTTTCATCCGCCGAGGCGCGCGGCAAAAACGATCTGATCATCGTCGGTTACGACGCCGCGCCCGAAGCCGTCCACGCGATCAAACGCGGATCAGCGCTGAAAGCTGATGTCGCCCAGCAGCCGCTTGACATCGGAACAAAAACAATCGAAGCCGTCGCCAAACATTTCAGAGGCGAAACTGTTGAAGCTCAAGTTTCGGTTCCGGTCAAAATCGTTGACGCCGAAACAGCTAAGTAAATAAATTTATGCGGCAAAAATTTAGCAGTTTTGTAATCTTTGGCGCGATTTTGGCGGAAACGATTGTGTTTTCGGCTCTTGCTTCGCAGTTCGCATCAGTTGAAAATTTGGTCAACGTCGCTTTGAGCATCGCCGTCATCGGCATTCTGGCGGTTGGAATGACGTTTATTATTTTGACGGGCGGAATCGATCTTTCAATCGGCTCGGTTGCCGCGCTCGCAGGAGTGGTCGCTGCGATTGTCACGCAGCACACTGAAATCGCCTCGCTCGGTTTCGCGGCGGCTTTGGGAATCGGTTTGGCGAGCGGCGCATTTAACGGCGTGACCATCGCCTATTTTAGAGTGCCGCCGTTTGTCGTGACGCTCGCGGTTTTAACGATTGCCCGTGGCTTGGCTTTTATATTTTCCGGCGGACGTTCGATCGGAAATCTGCCGGAAAGTTTCGGACGTTTGGGAAAGCTCGTTTTTCTCGGCATTCCTTTTTCGGTTTGGCTGATGATTCTGGCATTCGCGCTCGGCTGGTTTCTTCTCCGTCATACAACTTTCGGGCGCTACGTTTACGCCGTCGGCGGTAATGCCGAAGCCGCTTTTTTAGCCGGCGTAAAAACAAAAGCGGTTTTATTTCAGGTTTATGTTCTGAATGGTTTTCTCGTCGGATTGGCGGCAATCGTTTTGGCTTCACGCCTCGGCGCGGGCGTACCGAATGCCGGTTTGCAGTATGAACTGGACGTGATCGCGGCGGTTGTCGTCGGCGGAACGAGTTTGAGCGGCGGGCGCGGAAGTGTTATTTCAACATTGTTCGGCGCAATTTTTATCGGCGTTTTAAATAATGGCTTGAACCTCGTCGGCGTTGACACATACGTTCAAAAAATTATTCTTGGCGTGGTCATTCTGCTCGCTGTTTTAGCCGATAGATTCAATCGTCCTGACTAATTTACAAATTCAATTTATCTAATTAATTTTTAAAAATTCCGAAACACAAAATTGCCCGTCTTATCAAAAAAGAAACAATGCTGATTTTTAAAACTCTAAAATCTATAGCTTTATCGCACCGGAAGTTTTTCCTTTTAATTTTATTATTCGTCTCCGGCGAGATGCAGGCGCAGGAGCGGCTCGGAAATTATCAAATTCGGGTCGTCCCCGAAAAAGCGGATTGGACTTATGTGCTTAATCAAACAGCTAAATTTCAAATTTCCGTCACGCTCGACGGTCATCCGGTTTCGGGCTTGCCGCTCAAAATTAGCTGCGGACCGGAGATGATGCCGCCGACAATTGAAAAAAACGTCACGACAACCATACAAACACTGACCATTGATGCGGGAACGATGAAAGAACCAGGTTTTCTGCGCTGCATCGCTTCGTTTGAAAAAAACGGCAAAACTTACAGAAATCTAGGAACCGCCGGATTTCAGCCTGAATTAATCGTGCCGACTACCAAAGACCCTGCAGATTTTGATAAATTTTGGGATGAAGGAAAAAAGGAACTTGCAAAACTGCCGGTCGATTCAAAGATCGAGTTATTACCGGGTTACAGCACACCGATCGTTGACGTTTTTCACGTCAGTTTTCAGAACGTCGGCTCGTGGAACGGCAGACCGAGCCGCATCTACGGGATTTTGGCAATTCCGAAAAGCGCGAATCCAAATCAAAAATTTCCGGCGGTTTTGAACGTTCCGGGCGCGGGCATCCGACCATATCGCGGCTCGCTCGCCCTAGCCGAAAGAGGAATAATCACACTGCAAATCGGCATTCATGGTATTCCCGTTAATCTCGACCAAACGGTTTATGACAATCTCGCTTCGGGGGCGCTGAATCGTTATATGTTTTACGGGCTAGAAAACAGAAACGAATATTTCTACCGCCGCGTTATTTTAGGCAGCATTCGCGCTAATGATTTTTTAAGCGGACTGCCGCAATTTGACGGAAAAAATCTGGCGGTGATGGGCGGCAGTCAGGGCGGCGCGCTTTCGATTATGACGGCGGCGCTTGACCCGCGCGTAAAGGGTTTAGCCGTTTGGGTTCCGGCGCTCGCCGATTTGAACGGATACGCTGCGGGACGAGCCGGCGGCTGGCATCACGCTTTCAAGGACGAAAAAAACCGCACCATTGAAAAAGTTGAAACTTCAAGATATTACGACACTGTAAATTTTGCCAGGCGCTTAAAAGTTCCGGGCATTTATACCTTTGGCTATAATGATGAAACCTGCCCGCCGACTTCGATGTTTGCCGCCTATAATATTATCAAAGCGCCAAAAAATCTTCTTCTGGCTCTCGAAACCGGACACGCTTTAACAAACGAACAAACCGACCGTGTTAATAAATGGATGGAAAATCTGCTCAAGCAAAAATAGGTAATAAATTATTACTTCTGAAACTTGTCTTTCAAATTAAAACGCTGGCGCGTAATTTCAAAAATACTTGGTTGACTAATTGCACGACTGATAAATTCGATTTCGTCATTTGCGCCGAGTTCGCCTGTTTTCTCAATTGCCAAATAAAATCCGCTCCGACCGCTATTAGCAAAACGCTTGACCATATCCGCGCGATTAAAGCGGATGCCGAGTTTGAAACACGGCACACGCGGCTGTGTGACAACAAATTCAGCTGTTCCGATTCGAAAACGATCACCGATAAAGACATCTGTTTCGAGAAGCCCTTCACTCGTCAAATTTTCGCCGAACATTCCGTGTGAAAAATTTATTTCCGGTAATTCCCGGCGCCAAAATTCATAATGCTCGACCGGATAAACATAGACGGCTTTGTAATATCCGCCGTGAACGCTCAGGTCAGCCTGCGCGTCGCCTTCGAGATTAAATTCAAATACCCTGACGCGTCCTTTGACCGGTTCTTTGAATATCCCCGTCGCTACCGGCTCGCCGTGATGTTCGACAAGGCGCGGCAATCCAACATTAACTGACAGAACTTTCATATTTTAATTGCTTAAACCGAATAATAAGCAGAATTAAATTAATTTTTGTGATGAGTAAAATTAAAGCAATAAAAAAAGGCTTTAGCAATTTGCTAAAACCCTTTATTTTTGTGGTGCCGAGGGCGGGACTCGAACCCGCACGGTTTTCACCACACGCCCCTCAAACG
>JACCRD010000246.1 GCA_013813755.1 Acidobacteriota bacterium
GAAAAAATAGTTAAGAAAAAATCAAAATTTTATTAATTCTTTACCTTTCTGTTTTGCCGCAATAAAATTTGAACGCCAAATTACTGTGAAAAAGATAAAAGTGCAGAAAAATCAAATTAGCGCTGGTATTTCATAATCAAACCTTTTGCGCCGACTGCCCAACCATATTTTTTGGTAATAAAAAGACCGTAGAGGTTATCTTTTGAATCATTGTCCTGTTTAATCCAAGTTTTGCCTTTGTCTGAAGTGCGTAGAATCGAGCCGCCGTAGCCGACGATAAATCCGTTTTTGTCATCAGCAAAGTTGACGCGCATAAAAGTATTGAGAAAATTGGTTTTGATCGACTCCCAAATTTCGCCGCCGTTTTCGGTGCGCAAAATTGTTCCTTTTCCGCCGACGGCAAAACCATTTTCCGAATCTCTGAAATCGACATTGTAGAGAGCTTTGTCGGTTCCAGCTTTTTGAACTTGCCAACTGATTCCGCCGTCAGATGTGGCAAGAATTATTCCTTTGTCGCCGACAATCCAGCCGCGTGAACTGTTTGCGAAATCCAGATGGTAAAGTTCCATTTTCGAAGGAACGGTGATTCTCGACCAGGTTTCGCCGCCATCGTCCGTTCGCATTACTACCGAATCAATTACTTCATCGTTTTTATTGATGACCGAGCCGATGACAAACCCGCGTTTTTTGTCGGCAAATCTAACGCTCAAAAACTCAGGAGTTCCGCCTTTGAAATCTTTCGGGTTGAAAATCGAAATCTCTCGCCAGCTGCGCGCGCCGTCGCTGGTCATAAACATCGTTTTGCCCGCGACGATATATCCGTTATCGTCATTGCGAAAATATATTTCGTTGATATCGTCGGACGTATCAACAATTTGTTTTGTCCAATTCGCTCCGCCGTCGTTTGTGAATGCGAAAAAACCTTTATCGCCGGCAATAAAACCGCGTTCCTGTGATGTAAAATAAACTGCTACCAAATCGCTGGAACCGCTGCTTTTACTTATAATCCAACTTGATTGTGCGAGAAAAACCTGTGCCGGAAAAGCGGTAAAAAACAGCAACAAAATATTTTTTTTCAGAATTGACACAAAAACGCCTCCCAAATTTATGGCTTTTTAGCTTAAATAAAAAGATGAATTTAACGAATAAAATAAACCTTATTTCATTAAATGTCACCTGAACATTAAGGGATAAGGAAAATAGGATGAAGGATAAATTTTTATTCATCCTTCAAATTTAATTTCTATTTCACAATTCGATAAATTTTTCCTTTCCAAAGAACGATAACCTGCTCGCCGAGCGAGAAAAACTGCGCGAGTTCTTTTTCACTGTCAATCAAATCGAAAAACTCTTTTGAAGCGAAAACAAGTTTCGTTTCGGGTATTTTTGATTCTTCCTTAAATTCTGAATCGACCCAAACGTCGTTTTCAAGGTAAAAAGTTTTTGTTCCGACTTTTTTAACCGTGCCTGTTTTAATAACTTCGTCTTCAGTAGTAACCGTTACTTCAGCCTGTTGCTGTTTGGCTTTTTTGCTAGCTTGAACCGCGCGTTGTCCAGTTATTGTGCCAACGCTCGGAGCAGAATTTCTAGGATCGTTTGCGCTTCTATTATTCCTTCTTCCCATCGTTATTTGATTACTAAAGCCGGACGAATCGCTTGAAGCTCTTCGGTCTTCGTTCTCACTTCCGTCAGTCGCCAGATAGGAAGTGTAAGGCGTCACAATACCGTAGCGCGTTCCTAAATCGACAACTTCGTCGCGCAACTCCTTTTGCTCACCGTTACTGCGAATTTGCTCCATCAGCCAACCGACGCGACGCGTCGCCCAAAGGCGCGGCAGAAAATCATTCTTCTCGGCGCGCATCGGAAAATCAAGATTTGCATACTTGAACGTGCGAGCTTCTTTGCCTGATTTTCCTTGCAACTCGAGCGTCACATTTTCAATATTGCTGGCGTTCTTGTAACGACCGATTAATGTTAATTGTGTTCCTTTGAAAATATCGGTCATTTTTCGGGGATATAACAATTCTGTCTGGACGCCACCGAAATCAAGTTCCAAATTGGTTAGGACGGGAGAGTTTACTTTTGTGAAAAAGCTAGAAACTTTTACTTCCAAATTTTCCTTCGGTTCGATATAAGTCGCCTCGCCGGAATTTTCCGACGCCAGTTTATCGAGCAAAGAAGTGTTTACGTCGTAACCGACGCCAAACGTGAACAGACGCAAATTTTCAACTTTGATTTCCTGGGCATTTCTGATTATTTTTTCAACGTTCGATTCGCCGACCGTCGGCAAACCATCTGTCATAAAGACGAGCAGTTTCGGGCGGTCTGTTGAATCGAATTGCCTCAGCGCGGCGCGCAGCGAATCGTTGATGTTTGTTCCGCCGCTCGGCGTTAATTTGTTGACGAAATCTTCCCCGCGTTTTCTGCCCACAGCATTGGCGGGAATCAAGCCGTTTTCCATCAGATGTTCTTCGCCCGCAAAATTAATGACGTTAAAACGATCGCCGTCACGCAAATTTCGCACGCCGAAAAGCAGAGCCGAGCGCGCTTTTTCCATTTTTCCTTCATCCGACATCGAGCCTGAAGTATCAAGCACAAAGACAATATC
>JACCRD010000253.1 GCA_013813755.1 Acidobacteriota bacterium
TCACACGCGGCGCAATTAAATGAATTATCCGAACTTCCGTCCGAATTAAGCCGTACAATTTGATTTTTCGCCACGCCGTTGACGACAAATGTGCCGCCGAGAATGAGTATTTTTCCGTCGGGCTGAAGCACAAAATTTCCAACCGAACCGGATTCCCTCGAAGGTGTCGCGTTAAAAGACAAATCAACGCTGCTCGATTGGGCTTGCATTGTTACGGTTAAAACTAGCGTCAACAAAAATAAGTTTGCCGCCGACGAGATGCGTCTCAAAATTGTTTGGTGTAAATTCATTTTAAATGTTCCTCGTGCCGAAAATGTTTCGGTTAGCTGTTTTTATAGATTGTGACCTGGTGGTAGAATACTTTGAGTTTTTTAAATAAGAACATTTTATATTATTTAAACAGCATCTGTAAATAAAAACTTTTATGCTCGGAGCAAGTATCGGGCGCGGGGCGATGCGGATTATCGACGCGATAGTTCGCTGGCTGGCGTTTGGCGGAATCAGTCCGAATATTTTGACGGTGATCGGCGTGACAATTAACGTCGGTTGCGGCGTTTTGTTTGGGTTTGGTGAATTTTTCTGGGCGGGAGTTGTACTGATTTTTGCCAATTTCTTTGATATGCTCGACGGCAACGTCGCGCGTCTGACCGGGCGGGTAACAAAATTCGGCGCGTTTCTGGATTCATCGCTCGATCGGCTATCCGATATGGTGGCGTTTTTGGGAATAATAGCTTTTTACGCCAGCAACACACCGCTTCATTCGCTTCTCAACGTGGTTCTTGCCGGTGCCGGGTTGATCGGTTCGGTTATGGTTAGTTATACGACGGCGCGATCTGAAAGTATGGGCGTCAAATCAAATGTGGGATTTCTCCAGCGTCCTGAAAGAATGGTTCTGCTGATAATCGGCGGACTCTCCACATTTCCCGGTTCAAACTCTTTTTTCGCTAACCGCATGCCGCAGGTTCTCTGGATTTTAGCGATTGGTTCGATTTGGACATTTATCCACCGGATGTTTCACACCTGGAAACAGTTTCGGAGTATGGACATTGAGAATATAGAAGTTAAATAAAATTTTCGTTTTTGGTTCTTAGGTTTTAATAAAATAATGGAATGGCTATCACAATTTTGGGAGTCGCTGACGTGGAGCCGAATTATTCTCGGAACAGTGCTTTTGATTCTACAGGTAATCGTTAGTTACGCCGCGATCATTTTTGTGATGGTCAAACTTCCGGCTGATTACTTTAGTTCAACATATGCGAAAAATCATAATAATGACAGCCGTTTTTTAATTCGTTGGGGCGGAGTAATCTTAAAAAACCTGATCGGCTTTTTGTTAATCCTCGTCGGAATCGTAATGGTTGTTACCCCCGGACCCGGCGGGCTGACAATTCTGCTTGGTTTAATAATGATGGATATTCCGGGCAAGCGTCCGCTTGAGGCAAAACTTATTCAAAAACCGGCGGTTCTTTCGGCAATCAATAAATTACGCGCGCGTTACGATAAAATCCCTTTAATAATGGATTAGGATATGAGCTTGTTTAATATTTTTAAAAGCAAAAAAAAGTTGAACATAAAAGAGAATCGTGAAATGCTGCAAGCGCAGGGAAGAATAACCGATGGATTGATTATTGATTCCGAGACAAACGAGGCGGGCGAACACATTGCCTTCTATACATATAATATTCAGGGCGTTGATTTCGAATCTTCGGAAATTTTAACCGTGGAGCAATTGCAAAATCCGATTCAATACGCGCCCGGGGCAAAAGTCGGTATTCGTTTCGATCCGAAAAATCACGGAAATTCAACGATTGTGTAAAACGGAAAATGAAAAAATGTAAAGTTGATTCAATAAACAGTCTTACACGTTATCAATTTTAATGCCTATGTTCAAAAAAATTCTGATTGCCAATCGCGGCGAAATCGCGGTGCGCGTAATTCGCGCCTGCCGCGATATGCAGATAAAAACTGTCGCCGTCTATTCAGAAGCCGACAAAAATGCGCTCCACGTGCGGATGGCTGACGAAGCTTTTTGCGTGGGCGCGCCACCTTCGAATGAAAGCTATCTGCGCGGCGAAAAAATTATTGAAGCAGCGAAAAAATCAGGCGCGGAAGCCATCCATCCCGGTTATGGGTTTTTGTCGGAAAACGCCGAATTTGTCAGTCAGGCGGAAAATGAAAAAATTACTTTTATAGGACCTTCGCCGGACGCGATGCGGGCGATGGGCGGGAAAATTTCAGCACGGAAAATCGCCATCGAAGCCAGCGTTCCGGTTGTTCCGGGAACAACCGAGTCTCTGAAATCGGCGGAAGATGCTTTACAGACTGCTTTGCAGTTTGGTTTTCCAGTGATGTTGAAAGCTTCGGCGGGCGGCGGCGGGAAGGGAATGCGGTTTGTTGAAAATGTCGAGAATTTGAAAATCGCCTTTGAAACCGCGCAGGCTGAAGCATTAGCTTCGTTCGGTGATTCCAGCATTTATGTAGAAAAAGCGATTGTTCGACCGCGCCATATTGAAATTCAGATTTTTTCCGATAAACACGGAAACTATGTCCACCTGGGCGAACGCGAATGTTCGATCCAGCGCCGCCACCAAAAAGTTATCGAAGAATGCCCTTCACCAATCGGCGATCCCGAACTGCGCCGTAAAATGGGCGAATGCGCAATTTTAGTCGCCAAAGCCGTCGATTACGTCGGAGCCGGAACAGTCGAATTTCTTGTTTCCGATCTGGACAAATCTTTTTATTTTCTGGAAATGAACACGCGCCTCCAAGTTGAACATCCGGTAACTGAACTGGTGACCGATATTGACCTTGTGCGCGAGCAAATTCGCGTTGCCGCAGGAGAAAAGCTTTCCTTTACGCAAGACGGTATCACGTGGAACAAACACGCCATTGAGTGCCGCGTTTACGCTGAAGACCCGGATAATAATTTTTTGCCTTCACCCGGAAAAATTACCCGTCTGCAGATTCCGCAGGGCAACGGCGTGCGGGATGACAGCGGAGTTTATGAAGGCGCGGAAGTTTCAATCTATTACGACCCGATGATTTCCAAATTAGCCGTCGTCGGCAGAACGCGCGAAGAAGCGATCAACCGCTTGCGCCGCGCGCTGTCTGAATATAAAGTCGACGGAATAAAAACAACTCTGCCCTTTTTTCGAGAGATTATCGATGACCGGGAATTTATCGAAGGAAAACTGGACACAAGTTTTATAACACGCTTTAATGAGCGAAAAAAAGAAATAGAAATTGATGTGGTAACGCGGGATTTAGCTTTAATCGCCGCCGTATTGGCTGCCGGTTATAAACAAGTTTCGGAAATGCCGGGGAATTCGCAAAAAACTCCGAGCCGATGGACGATGGCAGGCAGACTTGCGGCGCATCAAAATCGTTTTTAGAAAAAATGTTTGGGAGATGAAAAATGGAAGAGTTTTTGAAACAGATGACGGGCAAGAAAATTGATATTTCGTGCGGGGCGAACTCAAACGTGCGTGGCGATGTCGTGGATGTGAAAGATGAAATTCTCTATCTGCGCGACGAAAACGAACGAATCGCCTATGTCGCAATTGATAAGATTTCCGTCGTTTGGGAAGTCAGTGAACAACAAAGTCGTCCGGGTTTTGTTTTATGAAATCTGATCCCAACAAGTTCAGAGGCTTTCTTCAAATGTCTTCTGAACTTTTGTCTAAATTTGAATCGGACAAAAATTTATTTGACAAAAATCATTCGTCTGTATCCGGCGATGCGCTTTCCCCAGTAACCGTCGAACTTTGAATAAGTTACGCCCTTGCTGCTTGATGCATGATAAAAACCATTTTCGTCGACAACGATGCCGATATGTCCGAGGCGGTTAAAAAATACGAGAGTCCCAAATTTAAATCGTTCGTCGCCTTCGACGCTTTCGGAACTGTGCCAGAGGCTCCGCGCGCTCGCGCGCTCATAGGAAAAGCCCGCGTCTTGGAAAACGCTCCAGACTAAACCTGAACAGTCATAAGAGTTTGGACCGGTCGAACCCATCCGATAGGGAATGCCGATTCTTTTTTGGATTGCAAAAAATAAATTTTGTTTAAATGGGGCGCTGCTGTAAAAGGTTTTTAGTGCGGAATTATACGAATTGTTATTAACGGGCTGCGAGGAAGTGGTCTTTTTAACTAAGGCAGGTGATTTTTGAGGATTAAATGTGTTATTCGGTAGTGTCGGTCTTTGACTGGTCTGGATTAACATTCCCGGTTGGGTTTGTTTGCTGTTCTCCGTTTGGTTGTCATTTTTAATTATTCTCGCGCGGTCCTGTGCGGAAGAATCATTAACATTTATCAGGCATAACAAAATACAAAATAGAAAACTACAAAAAGATTTACACACATTCATCGGCAATAACTCCTAATTTTTTTATTTATTTTCAGAAACCTTTGGGGAAAGACGAATAAACAATCACAGCTTTAAATGAAAACAGCTAAAATAAAATGCGGACTTTAAAATTCCTCTAGGAAATGTATAGCGCAAGGGGAAAATAAATTGTTTGATTATTTTAGATGTGAACAACGAAATTGTTGCTCAAGTTAAAAAGAAAAGCAAATTGCAAAATCACTTTAAATAAAAAAGCAGGCTTCAGAAAGAGTTTTTTTACCAGCATTGAACCTGAACAGGATTGCGTATAGATTTGTGTTCAGAGCAGAAAAACAAAAATGGTCAAACAATGTTAGGAATAATTTATCTGTTTATAATGTTTCTGGTGGGGAATCTTATTTGCCGTCGATTTTACGATTTCATGTCGCTTCCACACCGGCTTGCGGGAACCTTTTTAGTTGGTTTTCTGGTCAGCACCTGGGCGACTTATTTATTTGCGCTAATTTTTTTTTGGACGCAAAATCCGCTGCTCTGGGGAAATCTTTTGTTTTTCGTCAGCACAATCATTTTTTTCTTCCTGTTTTACCGCCGAAATCAATTTGAATTTTCAAAAAAATCACTTTTTCAAAAACATAATACCGATAAGTGGGACTGGTTTTTTATTAGTTTATTTTTCGCTTTTTCGTGTTGGCTGATGTTCGGAATGTTTGGCTTAAGCGAAGGAGTTTTAAAAATTGATTCGATTATTTGGAATGATTTCGGACCGAATCTTTCGATCGCGCAAAGTTTCGCCGTCGGGCGCAACTTTCCAACTGAATATCCGCATTTTATCGGCGAGCCGATTCGCTACCATTTTATGTTTTGGTTTCAGACGGGAAATTTAGCGTTTCTCGGCTTGGACATTGACTGGAGTTTGAATATTTTAAGCGTTTTGACGATGACCGCGATGTTGGCGCTTTTGGTTGTTCTCGGACAAACGGCGTTCGATTCAAAAGCGGTCGGGCGCATCGCGGCGACGCTTTTTTTCTTTCACGGGACGCTTTCATACATACCGTTTTTGCTGAAATCAGATTCGCCAGCCGAGGGTTTTTCAAATGTCCTGAACTTGAATGAATGGCTCAAGTCAATCTATCTGTACGTGGGCGAGCAGTGGGGAATCTGGTCGCTCGGAACTTTTCTGGCGCAGCGGCATCTGCCGTCTTCAATCGGAATTTTCCTCGTTATTCTAATCTTTTTGATCAAACATATTCGTGAAAAAATCTCCGTTACGGAAAATCAGCAGGACGCCACGGCGCAAAATCAAAATGAAGAACCACGAGAAATTGTGGAAGCGGAAAACAACCGGCATTTCACGCCGCGCACAAGCTTTTTATTCGAATCTTCGCCCATCCCAAATCTGAAATTGTCGGATCGTGTTTTTGAAACTTTTATTTTTTCAGGCATTTTACTCGGACTTCTTCCTCTGTGGAACAGCGCCGTCTATGTATCCGCCTTCGCGGTGATCGGCGGGTTATTGCTGGTTTTCCCCGTTCGCGTCTATACATTTTTTTTACTGGCTGTATCGGCGCTCGTTGCCGTTCCGCAAATTCTTTTTCTCAGAGCCGGAGGTTCCAGAAATATCTCTGAACTTTTCCAGTGGGGCTATGTCGTCGATCCGCCGAATTTGGGAAATGTACTGCAGTATTTTTCATTTACATTTGGGATGAAAACCTTACTCGCGCTCGTTGCTGCGGCTGTTCTCTCCGCTTTTCATCGCCGTTTGTTCGCCGCTTCGTGTGTTCTGCTGATTCTCGCCTTTGGCACAAAACTCAGCACGGATATCATGAACAATCATAAATTTTTGCATATTTGGGTGATTCTGATAAATTTGTTTGTCGCATCCGCTCTGTGGCGTCTGAGCCAGCGGGCAGTTGCGGGAAAAGTGGTTGCAGTTTTGCTTTTTGTGGCGATTACGCTCGGAGGATTGATCGAACTTTTTCGCATTAACAACGATACTGTCGTGGATGTACCTCTAAGCGGCGGTGCTTTTTATGAATGGCTGTATGCCGAAACAACGCCTGAAGACGTGTTTTTGACAGACAAATATATTCATCACCCGATTTTGCTTTCAGGTCGCCGCATCTTTTACGGCTGGCATTATTTTGGCTGGTCGATGAACTATCCGACAAAAGAGCGCGATATAGTTTATAAAAAGTTATTTGAAGAGAGAAATCCGGCTAAACTAATTTGGCTTCTCAATAGAAATAACATTAAATACGTGGCAATTGATGACAATCTGAGACAAATCACATTCAAGGACACACTCAACGAAGCGGTTTTTGAAAAATATTTTCAGAAGGTCTTTACCGACTCAGAAAAGAAGAACGGCTCGCTCATTGTCTACAAAGTTCCGCCGGAAGATCAGGCGAATCAGATATTAAAATGAATTGATGTTTTAAAAAAAATTAAAATAAAAAAAAGAAGCCGAAAAATATCGACTTCCTTTCTAAATTTTTTATCAGGTTACGCTGAAAATGAAGTTCCGCAGCCACAGCCGCCGGTTGCGTTCGGGTTTTCAAAGGTAAAGCCCGAACCCATCATATTTGAAGTATGGTCAACTGTTACGCCATTCAGATATTGTGCGCTGAACATATCCACGAAAAGTCGTACGCCTTCTTTTTCAACCAGAAAATCACCTTGTTTCGACTCTTCTTCAATATTGAGACTATATTGAAAACCCGAACAACCGCCCGGCACGACTCGTACGCGAAGTCCCGCCGTTTCGGGCAAATCTTCCTCGCTTGCCAAAAACTTTTTAATTTCCGTCGCCGCGTTCGACGATAAACCGATTTGGATATCCGGTGCTGCTACTGCTGCCATTTTTTTATAAACTCCTTACAAATAATTTTGAAAAATTTGATTAAAACAAATCCTTACTTTAATTTCAATTTTAGCGGGCTTTCGACAAAATAACAAGTTCCGGCTTCAATGCTTCAATAGATACTTGTCTGGCAACTTCTTCCGCGATCGCGCGAAACGCTTTTGCCTGCGGCGATGCGGGATTTGAAACTACCACGGGAACGCCCGCGTCTCCGCCTTCACGCACTTCCATTCCAAGCGGAATTTCACCCAGATATGGGAGGTTATATTCGTTAGATAATTGTTTTCCGCCGCCGGTTCCGAAAATGTTGTAGCGCGTGCCGGTATCAGGCGCGATGAAATACGACATATTTTCGATTACGCCGAGAACCGGAACAGCGACGGCTTCAAACATTTTGACGGCGCGCCGCACATCAGCTAGCGAAACTGCCTGCGGAGTGGTCACTAAAACCGCGCCCTGTACGGGAACGAGCTGCGCCAGAGATAACTGTACATCGCCGGTTCCAGGCGGCATATCGACGATTAAATAATCAAGCTCGCCCCAATTTACATCAGACAAAAACTGTCTAACCACGCCGTGAAGCATCGGACCGCGCAGAATCATCGGCTTATCGGGCGGAACCAGAAGCGCCATCGAAATAACTTTTAAGCCGTGCGCTTCAAGCGGAATTAACTGATTATTAAAAACCTGCGGTTCGACGTTTCCGATGCCGAGCATCAGAGGCACATTCGGACCATACACATCGGCATCCATCAGTCCTACATTTGCGCCGTCAAGCGCGAGCGAGACGGCTAAATTGACGGCGACGGTTGATTTTCCGACTCCGCCTTTACCTGAAGAAACTGCAATAATATTTTTAACGCCCGCAATTGTGACGTTGTTCGCAATTCCGCGTCCTTCCGGAACGACCGCGTCCATCGTTACAGAAACGTTTTCAACACCTTCGAGCGCGCCAACCAGTTTTCGCGCTTCTTCTTCAAAAGCTTCTTTAACCGGACACGCCGGAGTCGTCAAAACGATTCGAAAGAAAACATCTCCCTTGTCAATCTTTAAATCTTTAACGAATCCGAGTGTTACAATATCCTTTTTCAAATCAGGATCGATAATTTGACTTAAAGCTTCTAAAACCGATTGTTCTGTTAATTGATTCATAATAAAATATTAATCTCTTGTAATTATTTTCACAATGCGGGACATATAAAAGTATCGTTAGAAGTCTAACCAAACAAGTTTAAAAAGGGTTTAATAAATTAGTGGGGATTGTTTATGAAGGAAATATATTTTTACTCGCTTGCAAACTGCACAACTTGTCAGAAAGCTAAGAGAAGACTTGATTATCACCGAATTACAGTAACCGAGTATCGAGATTTAAAAGAAGAGCCGCTTTCGACGGAAGAAATAAAAAAGCTAGCAAAAATGTTAGGTGGAGCGGAAAATCTTTTTTCTCGACGTTCGGTCAAGTTTCGTGAGCTCGGATTGCGGGACAAGGAGCTTTCCGAAAATGAAATGCTCGATTTGATGGCGGGCGAATATACTTTTCTTAAACGTCCCATCTTGGTGATGAACGACAAGGCAATTGCCGGATTTTTTGAAAAGTTTTTTGATGAATTCGTTAAAAGCGCGAAAAGAGAATTAAGAATTTATTGAAATTTCCTGACTTTTCGGCTGGCAGCATAAAAAAAGTTAAAAAAAGCGAATTCCAAATTATTTGGAGTTCGCTTTTCATGATTCACTGAAGAATTTTGATTAATCGTTATTGCGGCGCGTGTCGGTGCGATTAGATGTATTTGTGTTGATTTTTTCAACATCGACTTCGGTGTGGCGAACAGTATCACTAACAACCTGATCGCGTTCTTCGACAGTTTTGCCGACACTGACTTCTTCGACAACCCGCGCTTGTTTTGAAACAACCGCCTCTTCAGAACGTTCGGTTAATTCAATATCGCCTTCCTTAAAATTACTTAAGTCCGAATCAGTAACCGCGCGATTGACCGGATTACGATTGACATAAACGTGTTCTTCACGCAGGCGAACGTGTTCTTCAACCGGCTTTTCAACGACTCGACTACGGACACGCACACCGCCCTGTTCAACTGCACGCTTGCCAACCTGTAAATTTTCTTCAATTACCGGAATTGCCTTATCGCCTTGGTTAGCGGTGTTGGTGTGAGTTGTTTGCGAGTTTTGAGCAAAATTTTGCTGGGATGAACTACCATCGACGTCAATTGCGCCGTTGTTGTCAAAAATTTCGGCAACTTGTCTGGCTCGTTCATTTGAATCAACGTGAACCGTTAAAATAGCTTCCGCATTTCGCGCGGCATTTGAATAGCTGCGCGCTTCGGTTTCATTATCACTAAATAAATTTCCAAAAAAACTGCTGATATTGTCGCCGGTTGACGTACCTGTTCCGGTACTTGTATTGGCGGTGGAATCACCCGTTCTGCCTTGTGAAAAATCGATATTCTCCTTAACGAAACCTTTTTGAACCAATTGGTTCATTGCTGTCTGTGCCTCTGTTTTGCTGTCAAATAATCCTACTACTGTGTGTGTCATCTTTTTTCTCCCTTTTTGATTTATTAATATTTGAAATTATTTTGATTGATGTCCTTGTTCCGCTGAATTTTGATTTTCAGTAGAACGTTTGATTTCCACATCCTCTTTTATCAAAGTGATTTTCTGAGGCTGATGGGTTTGGACGACTTGTTTTCGCACGTGTAATTCTTCAATCAACACGAGACGCTTCTGATAAAAAACTTGTTCCTGAACAACCGGAATAATCATTACTTCGCCGTCCTGTCTGACCGCCGGACGTTCCTGCACAATCTGATTGATTGGAATTCGCTCGACATCAACTTTTTCCTGAAATAGCGGAATATCAACAATTTCTTCGTGTTCGCTGATTTTTTTGGAAATAATAACTTTTCCCGTTTCGACGACCCGCTTTTCAACGACCGCTTCTTCCTGAATAACCTGGAACACAGCATCTGTTTGATTTTGCGCGAAGTCAAAGTCTTCAAGATTTTCGTTTGAAATTTCAGTATTGTTATTTACCATTTTATCTACTTCACTCAGAATAATATTTACAGATTGCGATATAAATTCTATTTCAGATTTTGAAGTTTTGGAAAAGCAACTAATGTTCCATAGTTGGAAAAAAGACGGATAGAAAATTATCAATGCGACTTAAGTCTCGTAATTCCAGCCATTAAAAAAATAATCACAACTTTGCGGAAAAGTTAAAAGTATCGATAAAATCTGATCTGATAAAAAATTAGTAGATTTAATTTTTGTGTTCAGTATCAAATTCATACAATTTCATTTGGTAAGTAGTTGGGAGCGGTAAATAAATTAATTTGTTAAAATCGGAGTTTGTAAAAAGTGTGAATGATTATGAATTTAACAATATTAGATAAATACAGAGAGGCGCGAAAAAATAGTTTTGGTTTCTTTGAATTTGAATGCGGATTGATTGAAGTTTCAGGTACAGAAGCCATTCAGTTTTTGAATGGCTTAATTACCATTGATGTAAAAAGCCTTGAAATTAATCGTTGGAAATCAGCGGCTTTTCCGAACGCGCAGGGAAGACTTCTAGCTGTTGTGCGAATTCTTCGGCTTGATGAAAAATTTCTTTTTATTACCGAAGCACAAACGCACGAAAAAATATTTCAAAATCTTTTTCGTTTTACTTATGCGGGAGATTTTAAGGTTACGGACTTAACGGAAAGTTTTTCCTGTTTCGCGGTGCGCGGAAGTGAAATTCCAAAACTTAGATACAAAATTCCAGAGGCAAACAAAATTACTGAAGCTAAATTTGCCAATGGTGAGGATGGCTTTTTAATCGATGCTTTTCGCGCCAAAGGCTTTGAAATATTCTTCCCGAAAATAACGAAAGATAAATTCGCAGATGAATTAAAAAATCTCGGTGCAATCGAAATCGACAAGTCAACGCAAGAAATTTTGCGAATTGAAAACGGCGCTCCAAAATACGGTATTGACGCCGACGAAACGACAATTGTTCCGGAACTCGGCATCGAAGAATTAATCAGCTACAACAAAGGCTGTTACATTGGTCAGGAAATTATTGCTCGAATCCATTTTCGCGGACACATCGCCAAACAACTGACCGGTTTGATTCTTGAAAAAAACGTCGCGCCAAACAGTGAATTAAAATCGCTCGACGGCAAAAATGCTGGCAGAATAACTTCAGTCGCATTTTCGCCAACGCTCAAAAAATTTATCGCGCTCGCCTTCGTGCGTTACGACTTTTTGGCGGAAGGCACCGAGTTGAAAATTGGCGAAATAACGGCGTTGGTCAAACATTTACCGTTTGTCGGAAAGATAAGCTAAAATAAAATAAAAGATAGAAATTATAAAAAACGAGTTCGCAATTTTCGCGGCAACAAACGATAAAAGTTTTTGATAATCCGGTAAAAGTTTCGGGCGAAGATGCTTTACAAAATATTGAACTCGATTTGACGGAGATTTGGTAAGAAATGAATATTGCCCAAATAAATAAAAACGAATTGGATATTGATTTATCAAATGCGAAACTCGCCTACACAATTATTCAATCTCTACTCACCAATCAGGAAGCATTAAGCGATTTGCTGGCGGTAATGGCGCACGTTTTGGACGAAGATGTGGCGAAGGCTTTGACAAATACGAACGAATGGCAAAATTATATTGATTCCAAACGCGAACTTGAAACTACAAAGTTGCAGATTGAAAAATTCACCGAAGAGATGTTGAAATTGGACAAATAAACAATGATTTTTGACTTAATCATTATCGGCGCGGGACCAGCAGGAATTTCTGCCGCTTATGAGTCACAAAAATTAAATCTAAATTATTTGGTGCTGGAGAAAAATTTAATCGGCAGCACTATTTATCAATATCCAGTTGGATTAACGGTTTTCTCGACCGTTAACGAACTTGAACTCGTGCCAAACACGCTTTTTCCTGCCAGAGATAAGCCAACGCGTGAAGAATTGCTTTCGTATTACACGCGCTTTGTGTTGAACAATAATCTTAATGTGCAGTGGGAAGAAGCGGTTGAAACGGTTAAAAATCTGGGCGCAAATCATTTTTTAATAAAAACCGCAAAAGGTGAATATGAAACGCAAAAAGTTTTATTTGCGTTCGGCGCGATGCAGTATCCGCGACATTTGGGCGTGAAAGGCGAAGATTTGCCGAAAGTGCATCATCTTTTTCGCGAAACTTATCCGTATGTCAAAAAACACGCTCTCGTCGTCGGCGGCGGGAATTCGGCGGGCGAAGCGGCTTTGTTTTTGGCGGAGGAAGGCGCGTACGCGACACTAGCGACGTTTCGCAAAGATTGGGAAGAAACGGATCCGAAGCAGGGCTGCATCAAACACTGGGTCAAAGAGCCGCTCGAAGCACAACTGGAAAAAAATTGTCTGGACGTTTTTTTTCTGGGAAGCGTCGTTGAAATCAGAGAAAAGGAAATTGTTCTGGAGTCCGAGAGCGGCGCGATTGAGATTTTACCGAATGATGTCGTATTTATTTTAGTCGGTTCGGACGCGGATTTGACGATGCTTGAAAATCTCGGGGTGGCAATAAAAGATTCAAAATACGGACAAATTCCTGTTTACGATGAAGAAACTTTTGAAACAAACGTCCACGGAATTTACGTCGTTGGACATTTCACGGAAGCGCGACACATCGCGGGGGCGATTGAAGTTCCCAAAAAGATTGTTCCAAAAATCGCCGCGACATTTGAGCGGGCAAAATCTGTTTAAGAAAAGCCAAAAAAACCTATAAAACATAGATGAATATTGAGCGGGCAAAAGAAATTCTCAAAAGTCAGTTTGGCTTTGATTCGTTTCGGATGAATCAGGAGCAGGCGATTGAGGCTGTTTTGCAGAAGAAGGACTGCGTCGTGCTGATGCCGACCGGCGGCGGTAAATCTTTATGTTATCAAATTCCGGCGCTGATGCTCGACGGTTTGACGGTAGTTATTTCGCCGCTCATCGCGTTGATGAAAGATCAGGTTGACGCGCTGAAAAATAACGGCGTTGAAGCCGCATTCTTAAATTCGGCGCAGACGAGCCGCGAACAGACGGAAGTATTTCAAACAGTTAGAAGTGGCAGATTGAAACTGCTTTATGTCGCGCCCGAACGTCTTCTGCAAACCGGCGACCAATTTATTGATTTTCTAAAATCGGTTGATGTCTCGCTTTTTGCGATTGATGAGGCGCATTGTATTTCGAGTTGGGGACACGATTTCCGACCGGAATATATGCAACTGGCAAAGTTGAAAAGGTATTTCCCGGATGTTCCTTTGATTGCGCTGACGGCGACCGCCGACAAACTTGTACGCAAAGATATTGTCGAGCGCTTAGCGCTGCAGAACGCCCCGCTTTTTGTTTCGAGTTTTAATCGTCCAAACATTTTTTATAAAGTCGAAGCAAAACGGAGTTCTTACGCTCGTCTGCTCGAATATCTCGAATCGCGCAGAGAGGAAAGCGGCATCATTTATTGTCTAAGCCGTAATTCGGCAGAATCTCTGGCGGCGGATTTGCGCGATGAAGGGTTCGACGCGCTCGCCTATCACGCTGGACTTGATAAAGAAACGCGCGACAAAAATCAGGAGTTGTTTTTAAAAGACGAAGTGAAAATCATCGTCGCCACGATTGCGTTCGGAATGGGCATCGACAAATCAAACGTGCGATTTGTCGTTCATATGGATTTGCCAAAAAACATCGAAAGTTATTATCAGGAAACAGGCAGAGCCGGGCGCGACGGTTTGCAAAGCGAAGCGCTTTTGTTTTTTAGCTGGGGCGATCTCAACAAATTAAAAGGCTTTGCAGAAGTTGAAGGAAACCGAGCGCAGACGGAAATAATGCTCAAAAAACTGAACACGATGGGCGCATTCGGCGATCTGAAAACTTGTCGGCGAAAATTCCTCCTCAATTATTTTTCCGAAAATTTAACTGAAGATTGCGGACATTGCGACAACTGCAACACGGAATTTGAACGCTTTGACGGAACGATTATCGCGCAGAAAGCGTTGAGCGCGGTTTATCGCACCGGA
>JACCRD010000012.1 GCA_013813755.1 Acidobacteriota bacterium
TTCTCATAATTTCATATATTTGAGTTATCAGATTACAGAAATGCCCACTAAAAATAAGCTTTAGTTGTGTTAAAGCAATAAATTTTTTGTTCGGCAGACGTTTTTTCGTTGACAGCGGCTTGGCATCGGTAATATAAAAGACAAATCCAATCTTTTCCAAATACGAGGATTCTGAAATGACATTTTCTCGACGAGAATTTTTGAAAACAGCCGGGCTCACGGCTTGTGCAGTGACGCTTCCGGTGTGGACTCTGGACACGGAAGCAGCAATCGGCGAGCGTTTTGCGGCAGATAAAAACAAAGTTGCTGATGCCGCGCTTGCGACTGCGAAACGGCTCGGGGCGTCCTATGCTGATATTCGCATTAACCGTTATCGTTTTGAATCAATTGGAACGCGCGAGCGGCAAGTGCAGAATGTTTCGCGCAATCAAAATTACGGTTTTGGCGTGCGCGTCCTTGTGGACGGCACATGGGGTTTTGCCGCAAGTTTTGACGTGACCGAAGAAGCGGCGCGGCGAGCGGCGCAGCAAGCGATTGAAATCGCCAAAGCGAACGCGCAGTTTCAGCGCAAAAAAGTCCGGCTGGTTCCGGTCAAAAAAGTTGAGACGTCGTGGCGCGGCTCGTTTCAAAAAGATCCGTTTGAAGTTTCAATCGACGAAAAAATTGCGTTCCTTTTGAAACTTAACGAAACCGCGCTCGGCGTCAAAGGCGTTAGCTTTGTCAATTCTTCGATGAGTTGGGTGAATGAACAAAAATTTCTTGCAACGTCCGACGGTTCACGCATTGAGCAGTATCTGATTCGCGGTAATCCGAGTTTATCGGCGACGGCAATTGACCGAGGAAGCGGAGATTTTCAAACACGCAATTCGCTTGCCGAAGCCCAGAGCGCGGGTTACGAATACATCGAGAAATACGACTGGCTCGGCGAAGCAAAGTTAGCCGGGGAGGAAGCCGTGATGAAGCTTTCCGCGAAACCGATTGAGCCCGGAAAATATGATCTCGTGCTGCATCCGTCACATCTCTTTTTAACGATTCATGAATCGGTCGGACATTCGACCGAACTTGACCGCGCACTTTTGTGGGAAGCTAATTACGCAGGAACGAGTTTTTTAACGCCTGCAAAAACCGGCAAACTGCAATTCGGTTCAAAAATCGTCAACTTTTTTGCCGACCGAACACAGCCCGCCGGTTTAGCGACTGTCGCGTATGACGATGAAGCTGTACCGGGACAAAAATGGTATCTCGTCAAAGACGGAACTTTTGTCGATTGGCAAACGACCAGAGATTTAGCGCCGCTGATCGGCAAAGACAAATCCTACGGTTGTCTGCACGCCGACAGTTGGAGCAGCGTTCCGTTTCCGAGAATGCCGAATGTTTCGCTTGAACCGGCAAAAGAAAACGTGACGGCGAACGACTTAATCGGCGGCGTGGAAAACGGAATTATGATTCACGGGCGCGGCAGTTATTCGATTGACCAACAGCGTTATAACTTTCAATTCGGCGGACAAACTTTCTGGGAAATTAAAAACGGCAAAGTGACTGGAATGCTCCGCGATGTAGCATATCAATCGCGGACGACGGATTTTTGGAACGCCTGCGACGCGCTTGGCGGACAGTCAACGTATCTTTTGCCCGGAACATTTAACGACGGCAAAGGTGAACCCGGTCAATCAAATTCGGTTTCGCACGGCTGTCCGGTGGCGCGTTTTCGCGGAATCAATGTCTTAAATACCGCCGCGCATCGTTCATAAACCCAACTTCTTTTTATATATTGTTAATCTAGCTAAGGAGTTTTTTTAAGATGTTGCTAACCGAACAAGAAGCCCGAAAAATTACCGAAAAACTGCTTTCGTTTGTCAAAGCCGATGACGCCAGCGTCGGCGCGAACAGTGAACAGGTTTCTCACTTGCGTTTTGCCGACAATTCTTTCCTGACCAGCGGTCAAATTGAAAACCGCGGCGCGAGCGTCACCGTCTGGATCGGCGGAAAACGCGGCTCGTCTTCAACCAGTGACTTTGATGACGCCGCTCTGCGCTCGACCGTTGAGCAAGCCGAACAAATCGCCAGACTCGCGCCGGTCGATAAGGAATATTTACCGACGCTCGGCAAACAAACTTACAAGCCGGTTAACTCATATGTGGAAGCGACTGCGAATCTTTCTGTAACCGCGCGTGCCAAAGCTATCGGCGATATTCTCGCTCGCAGCGAAAAGGAACGAGTGATTTCCGCCGGTTTTCATCAAGCACGCGCCACGGCAGGAGCGTTTGCGACAAAGAATGGAAATTTTGGTTACGAGAAAAATGCGGTGGTCGGACTTTCAGTTACCTCACGCACGCCGGACGGCTCGAGCAGCGGTTATTTTTCGCGCAATCATTTCGATATTGCAAGGCTCGATACCGAACGAATCGCCCGCGAAGCTATTCGCAAAACGCTGGAAGGGCGCAACGCGCGGACGCTTGAAGCGGGGACATACACAGTTGTACTTGAACCGCAGGCGGTGGCTGACCTTTTAGGTTCGCTCGCCTTTGGATTTGACGCGCGTAGTGCCGAGGAAGGACGCAGTCCGTATTCGCTGCCGGGCGGCAAAACGCGTGTTCGGGAAAAGATTTTTGACGAACGTTTGACCATTTATAGCGACCCGTATAATGCCGAATTGCCCGGTTCACAATCGGCACAAGCCGGAATTCCCGCGCAGAAAGTCTTTTTAATTAAAGGCGGTACTCTGGACAATTTAATTTATTCACGTTTTTGGGCAAAACAAAAAGGTTTGGAGCCAACGCCGGGACCGGTCAATACAATTGTCGAATCAAGCGCGCCCGCAGTGGCAATTGAAGAGATGATTCGGACGATGAAAAAAGGCTTAATAATCAGCCGATTCTGGTATATTCGCTCGACCGACCCGCGCACGGCAAGTCTGACCGGGCTGACGCGCGACGGCGTGTGGTTTGTCGAAAACGGTAAAATTCAGTATCCGGTAAAAAACTTCCGCTTTAACCAATCAATTATTCAGATGCTCGCGCCCGGCAACGTCGAAATGATCGGTGCCCCGGAGCGGGTCGGCGGCGCGGAAAACGCTTCTCTGCTTCCGGCTCTCAAACTCAAAGCGTTCAATTTCACGTCACAGTCCGAAGCCGTTTAGAAATGGCTGAGATTTTTGCTGTTGAATTTATCAATTGAAAGAAGCGAAAATAAAGATTGAGCGGATGGCTCGTTTAATTTCTCAAAAGTCCGCGCTCAAGCTGCCGCTTCCCGTAATTGAAGGAGTCGGTCCGAGTTACCAATGGCTTCCGAAAGGCGATTGGGAAACTATTTTTGATTTTTTGCGCGAACGCTTTCCAAATGTAGAAGCCGAAGCGTGGCTATCGCGGATGGCGAAAGGGGAAGTTGTCGATGAAAAAGGGCTTCGATTAAATTCCGAGAGCAGATATCGCGCCGGAGCCTGCATTTTTTATTACCGCGAACTTGAATTGGAAACTAAAATTCCTTTTGCCGAGTCGATTATTTATCAGGATGAACATTTGCTCGTGGCGGACAAGCCGCATTTTTTGCCGGTCATTCCTTCAGGCAAATTTCTTCACGAAACACTTCTCACGCGCCTTCGGAAAAAAACAAATTTGGAACATCTCGTCCCGCTCCACCGCATTGACCGTGATACGGCGGGAATTGTCCTTTTTTCTCACAATTCGGCGACCAGAGGATTTTATGCCACGCTTTTTAATGATCGCAAGGTTGAGAAAGTTTATGAAGCGATTGCCGGCAATCTCGAAGGTCTCAGTTTTCCCTTAACGCGGCGCAGCCGGATGGTAGCGGGTGAACCTTTTTTTCGGATGAAAGAAGTTGACGGCGAACCAAATTCTGAAACGCGAATTGTTGAAGTCGAGAAAATGAACAGCTTAAGTTTATATCGTCTGAATGCCGTCACCGGCAAAAAACATCAAATCCGCCTGCATCTCGCGTCGCTCGGCATTCCAATTATTAACGACAATTTTTATCCTGTAATAAAACGTATTACGGAAGATGATTTTTCGTCGCCGCTTCAACTGCTCGCCAAATCAGTCTGCTTTGCGGATCCTTTGACTGGACAAGAATGTTTTTTTGAAAGTAATCGAAGACTTCAACAGTTTGCACTATATTGATTTTGTAACAGCGCCAGACGCTGTTCATAAGCCTTTCGAGCTATTTGAACATCTGCCAAAAAATGCGGAAGTTCATCGAGGAGAAGGGCTTGCGGTCCGTCGACAACCGCTTTTGTCGGGTCAGGATGAAAATCAACTAAAATCATATTCGCGCCGGCGATCACGCCTTGCGCGGTGACGTGCATTACATCAAGGATGCCTTCCGGTCCGCGGCTTCTTGAGCCGACCGAATGCGACGGGTCAATACAGACAGGCATTCGTGTTAATCTTTTGACCACCGGCACGTGAGCGAAATCGACAAAATTACGATGCGGATCAGCAATATTCGTTTTCATTCCGCGCAAACCGAATATGACGTTCTGATTGCCTTCGCTGGCGAGATATTCCGCTGCGTTTAATGATTCGTCAAGCGTAATGCCGAAACCGCGTTTGAGCAGAACCGGAAATTTCTTTTGCCGCCCGACGCTTTTGAGCAATTCAAAGTTTTGCGTGTTGCGCGTGCCGATCTGGAGCATTACTCCGGTCGGATTGCCCGTCGAATGCAGAGCTTCCTGAATTTCTTCAATGTGCGATTCGTGCGTGATTTCCATCGCAATAACTTTGATTCCATATTTACCGGCGAGTTCGAAAACATACGGCAGGCAATTTTTACCGTGACCCTGAAAAGAATACGGGCTGGTGCGCGGTTTATACGCTCCCATCCGCGTACAGACTTGCCCGTTGTCCTGCAGAGCTTTCATCATCGCTTCGACGCTTTCAGGAGAATCGACCGCGCACAGACCGGCGAAAACATTGAGCGTATCCTGACCGAAGCGCACGCCCTGATACTCAAAATAAGCGGAGCGGTGATCGTCTTTGTGTCGTCCGAGAATCCTGTATTCCTCAGACACTCGAACAACGTGGTCAACGCCCGGCAGATTTTTCATTTCCTGAACGGAAAGCGTCGCCGTGTTACCGATTAAATATATTTCAGTTAAAGTTTGTTCGGCGCCCCGGACTTGATGAACACGCCGCTCAATATTTTGAAGACGAGCGAGATGCATTTCCAACTCTTTATACTCGGAAGTTTCAGAATCGATGCTGGGTTTAAGAATAAGAATCATAAATGTTTTGACAATGCTGAGTTGTTACTTATTATTTGTTCGAAATTTTCGTTGAAGAATAGCGTCCCAAAAAGCGTACTTCCTCTGCCTGCTCGCGTATTTCTTCGAGTGCGCCGCGCAATTCGCTTTCGCTTGCCGGGGCTTGCAAATCAAAGAAAAAAATATACTGCCACGGACGACCCTGAATCGGGCGACTTTCAATTTTTAATAAATCGATGCCGCGCCGGACAAATGGTCTGAGCGCGTCGTGAAGTGCGCCCGGACGATTCGCTAATCTGACGATCAAAGAAATTTTGTCGCCTTTCTCCGAAACGTTTGAATTTGGCGCGAGCAGGACAAATCGCGTAAAATTCTCGGCGTGATCTTCGAGATGTTCCTGCAAAATCACGCCGCCGTAAATTGCTGCCGCCCGTTTTCCCGCAATTGCCGCTCTCGATAAATCACCGCTTTCACACACGCGCCGCACACTGCCTGCGGTATCGTTCGCCGCCGCTCGCTTGAGATGCGGATTGGCAGCGAAGAATCGTTCACACTGGGCGAGCGCGACCGGGTGCGATTCAACCGTTTCAATCGACGCGAGCGACACTCCGGGGCAGCCGATTAAAAAGTGCGAAATCGGCAAAATTATTTCCGCCTTGATGCTCAAAGAACTTTCCAAAAGCAAATCATGACAGCGATGAACTGAACCGACCAGACTGTTTTCAAGCGGAGCCAAAATATAGTCCGCGCTTCCTTCTCCAATCGCCGAAAAAAGTTCTTCAAAAGTCGGACGCGGCACACGTTCACTATTTTCCCCCAAAAGCTCGATAACCGCTTCTTCGCTAAACGTTCCGCGCTCACCTAAAAATGCGATGCGCCCGTTTTCGACAAAACTTGCGCTCCGTGCTTCAGCTTGATCGGTATCTGCCACTGCCGGAAAGGTGCGTTGCTGGATATGTAAAGATTCATCAATTATGCGTTGAAAAATACTCGTCACGTTCTGCTCATCGAGCGGACCGGAATTTTGTTGGCACAACCTGTCCAAAACTTCACGCTCTCGATGATGATCGCACAGAGACGTATCATTACGCCGTTTTACTTCACCGACCCGCAAGGCGATTTTCGCCCGCCGATTGAGCAATCGAAGCAATTCATCATCAATTGCGTCAATCTCTGCCCGCGGATTATTTTTCTCTCTCATTGTTATCTAATGGATTGCTTAAAAGTAGAATCATTTATGGTTCAATAATTTAACATACTTTATACAAAAACATCTGAACAACTTTCCCGTATGCCTGCGCCTGAATTTATACGATGGAAGCCGCATCTTTTTTAATTTTGAATTGTTCTAAAACATCGAAAACCTGAAGCGCGTATTTTACATTGCCGAACGGTGCGGAAACCTGCACGCCATTGATCAAATCCTGAACTTCAGTTAATGATTCACGGGCAATCCTGATGCCTTCTTCGCGCGCTTCTTCCTTGCTTTTATCGGAAGCCATGCGCATTCGGCGAAGAATTTCCTGGGTAATTACGACGCCTGGAACTTCGTTGTGCATAAATTCGGCGTTGCGAAT
>JACCRD010000025.1 GCA_013813755.1 Acidobacteriota bacterium
CGCCGCGACCTCCGCCACCGCCACCGCCGCGACCTCCGCCGCCGCCGCCATATCCGCCACGACCGCCGCCGCCGCCGCGATTTCCGCCACCGCCGCCTTCCTCACGCGGACGAGCTTCGTTGACTACCAGATTGCGTCCGTCAAAGTCCTGAATATTAAATTCTTCGATTGCCGCCTGTCCTTCTTCTGCCGTAGACATTTCGACAAAACCGAAACCGCGTGAGCGTCCCGTGTCGCGGTCTTCAACGACTTTAGCCGATTCAACGGTTCCCGCCTGAGCGAAATGCTCCTGTAAATCCTCACTTGTCACGCCAAAGGACAAGTTTCCAACATATAATTTTGTACTCATTTTTTCTATCTCTCTCTTTTATTAAGTGAAGCAGAGGCAGGCTGAAATTTTGTAGGGGAAAAATCGTTTGAGGTGCTTCTTCTATCTTATTAGCGACGCGCCCGACTTTTTACAATACCTTAAAAACGAACCTGCTTCTAAAAAATTAATTAATCTCTCGAACCGAACCAAAGCCGTTGCTTATCTTATACGGGCGCATCTACCAGAGATACCTGAGAGTAAAAACAGAAACAGTGTGCATTTTTTTTATAATTTAGGCAAGTAAAAAATTAGGCTGAAACAAAAATAAAAAAGCAAAAATATAAAGTTGCAAGTTTTTCTTACTTTTCTCGCAAAACATTTAACATTTTATCGTGGATTCCGCCGAAACCGCCGTTTGACATAAACGCCACCACGTCGTCTTCCCTCAATTCCGTTGTTAAATGCTCGACTATCGAATCAGCGTCGGGGAAACTATAAGACGGCTTACCCTGCAACCCAATGTCTCTGACAAGTTCCTGCGCGTCGAGAACTTTGCCGAGTTCGCTGGCTTTTGAAGTATTGTAAACTCCGGCAATGATAACGTAATCGGCGTAGTTAAAGGCTTTTGTGTAAGGCTTTTGAAAAACCGCGAGACGTGACGACCAGGAGCGCGGCTCAAATACCGCAATCAGGCGCTTCCCCAAATATTTTTGTTTTAAGGCTTTAAGGGTTTCTTCGACGGCAGTTGGATGATGCGCGAAATCATCGATGACGGTAACGCCGCGCTCGACGCCGCGTACTTCCACGCGTCGTTTAACGCTTTTGAAGGTTCGAAATGCTTCGTTTATTTTTTCTTTTGGAATTCCCCAGGCATTTGCCGCGATAATCACCGCCAGACAATTTCGGACGTTAAATTCACCGATCAGAGCGGTTTCAAATTCACCCCAGCTGTGTCCGTCCTTAAAAACCGTAAAACGCGTTGTTTCGCCAGAAAAATCAATATAGCGCGCCTGCCATTTGGCATCTTCAGAAGTGCCGAAAGTTTCGACGTTGGTAAAAATTTTCCCCTTCATTTCCTCTAGAACTTCGCGCACGACCGGGCTGTCAATGCCGACAATCAAATGACCATTGCCCGGCACCAGATTCATCAAGCGCGAAAATTCAAACTTGATATCGTCTAAATTATCGTAAATATCAGCATGATCGAATTCGATGTTGTTAACGATGGCAATTTCCGGCAGGTAATGCATAAACTTCGGCTTTTTATCAAAATAAGCAGTGTCGTATTCATCCCCTTCAATCACAAAATATTTGCTGTCCGTTACCCGGAAACTCGCGCCGAAATTCTGTACAATCCCGCCGACCAGAAATGAAGGATTGAGTCCGCCAACCTCCGCAATCCAGGTTGCAATACTCGTTGTCGTTGTTTTCCCGTGCGTTCCCGCAACCACAAGGCTACGCCGCCCGCGAATAAACTCTTCTTTGACAGTCTCCGCCTGCGAACAATATTGAAGTTTGCGATTGAGAACTTCTTCGAGTTCCGGATTTCCACGCGAAATCGTGTTGCCGACGATTGTCAAATCCGCTCCCGTATCGGCATTTTCCGCCTTATAACCATTGATGATTTCAATCCCGAGTTCTTCAAGCTGGGTTGACATCGGCGGGTAAACATTTTGATCCGAACCGGTAACCTTATGTCCGCGCGCCTGCAGCATTCCCGCTAAGGACGCCATCGCCGTTCCGCAAATTCCGATTAAGTGATAGTGCATACAAAGAAAATGCTTGCTTCTATTACCGTAAAGCCGTTTGGAATTTTTCCATCGCGCCTTCGAGAACTGAATCTTCACGCGCGACGCAGATTCGCATAAAGCTGTCCCAATTATCCGTATCGGCAAACGCGCTGCCCGGAACGCCCGCCACGCCGGCGCGTTCCATCAGCATTTCGTTAAATTTCAGCGCGTCGTCGAATTGTTCGGGAATGCGCGTCCAGAGATAAAAAGCCGAGCCGGAATTATAAATATCAAAACCGAGCGCGGTTAATCCTTCGGCAAAGAACCTACGTTTCGCGTCAAATTTGTCGCGCAGCCGGTCGTAGTAATTTTCGTCACTCATCAAAACTTTTGCCAGCGCCGCTTGCAGAGGCGTCGCCGGACAAACATAAACGACATTCGCCACGTTGTTGACCGGCGCGATGAGTTCGCCTTTGCCGTATGCGTAACCGAGCCGCCAGCCGGAAATGTTCCAGGATTTCGAAAACGAATTAACGGTAATTGTGCGTTCCCACATTCCGGGCAGTGTGGCGATTGGAATATGTGGATTTTCGCCCGTCACGTAATGCTCGTAAACTTCATCGGAGACGCACATTAAATCAAGTTCCCGGCAAACTTCCGCAACCGCTTCAAGTTCGGTTTGCGTCATCACCTTGCCCGAAGGATTGGCGGGCGTACAGACAATAATCGCTTTGAGCGGAAACTCCTGGCGGTCTTTTAACTCTTTACATTTGCTGAGCAGATTGTCTTTTTCAAAAGTCAGTTTTGCGTCAAGCTCGAAAGTTTCAGTTTTGCTTCCGAATTCTTCGAGGATGCGGCGGTGATACGGATAATACGGCTCAAAAACAAGCGCTGAATTACCGCGCAGATAACTTTGCGCGATTCCGATCAGCGCGCCCGTGCCGCCGTTGGTAATCATTAGTTCGAGCGGTTTCGCGTCCAAGTCAACTTCGATGCCGTTGTATCTTTTAATCTTTTCGGCGACGGCTTTTCTCAAATTAGCGTCGCCTTCCGAACCGCCGTAATGATTTTGGCTGGCGTTGATAATTTCGAACGCTTCCCGGGCTAATTGCGGGTCAATGGGAAGTTCCGACTGACCCTGCACAAGATTTCCTGCGGGTGGGACAAGGCGCGTGATGGCGCGAATATCGGGTTTTACTTTTTGGGCTGTTTGTTCTTTCATAATGATTTATAAAAATAGCAGTTTTTGATTAAAATTTCTAAACATCCGATTAACTTTCTGTTAAAATCCGTTTGATGAAACCCGCGCCGCAAAACAGACAGCCGCCAACCGTTAAGCCTGGAATTTTTGGCGGGCATTTTTTGCAGTTTCGGCGCGACTCGATCGGTTTTCTTACAAAACTTTCAAAACTCGGCGACGTGACAACTTTCAGAATAGGCAGTCAAAAAGCTTTCTTCTTAAATCATCCGGAACTGGTCAGGGATTTGCTCGTCGTCAACGCTCACAAATTCGTCAAAGGTCGCGCTTTGCAGAGGGCTAAATCTTTGCTCGGGGAAGGTTTGTTGACGAGCGAAGGCGACGCGCATTTGCGGCAGCGCCGGATGATTCAACCGGCGTTTCACCGTGAAAAAATAAAATCTTACACCGAAACGATGACCGGATATGCCGCGCAGATGGCAAATGAATGGAAAGATGGAGAGGTGCGTGATGTTGACCGGGAAATGATGCATCTGACTTTGCAAATCGTCGGCAAAACGCTGTTTAGCGCGAATGTGGAGGACGATGCAGATGAAGTCGGCGGGGCGATGACAACGCTGATTGAGATGTTTAATTATTTGCTTTTGCCGTTTTCGGAAATATTAGAAAAGCTGCCAATTCCGCAGGCACGCCGTTTTAACCGCGCCAAGGAAACGCTCGATGCGGTGATTTACGGAATTATCAACGAGCGCCGCGCGTTGGGTGAAGATAAAGGCGATCTGCTTTCGATGCTTCTTAACGCTCAGGACGAAGAAAGCGGCGCGGCGATGAGCGATAAACAAGTGCGCGACGAATGTCTGACGCTTTTTGTTGCCGGACACGAAACAACTGCCAACGCTTTAACTTTTACTTTTTATCTGCTCTCGCAAAACCCGGAAAAAGAATCGAAATTGCACGAGGAATTAGACCGCGTTCTGCCAAATGGAAAACTGCCATCAATTGAGGATTTGCCGAATTTGAAATATACCGAAAGCGTTTTAGCCGAATCAATGCGGCTTTTTCCGCCGGCTTGGGCTTTAGGGCGGCTCGCCGTTGAAGACCACGAATTTAACGGTTATGAAATTCCGAAAGGCGCACTCATTTTGCTCAGTACGTACATTTTACAGCGCGACGAACGCTTCTGGACGGACGCGGAAAAATTTCAGCCCGAACGCTTTCTCCGCGAAAACGCGATCAAAGAAGCGGGACAAAAGTTTGTTTATTTTCCGTTCGGCGGCGGCGTCCGGCGCTGCGTCGGCGAGCAATTTGCCTGGGCGGAAGGAATTCTTCTACTCGCCACGCTTGCCCGAAAATGGAAACTCACCTTATCGCCCGAACAAAAAATCAGGCTTAGTCCGTTGATGACTTTGCGACCGAAATTTGGGATGAAAATGCAGATTGAAGCGCGAACATAAATTTAATTTGTAAGTTGCCAATCCAAATTATTTAATCTCTTCGATTTCCAATCGCCCGGTTAAACTTGCGATAACGGTAGCAAGTTCATCCGGTTCGACCGGTTTGGCGACGTGGTTTTGATAGCCGCTGGTGAGCGCGCGCACTCGGTCTTGAGCGCGCGTGAAAGCGGTTAATGCAATCGCCGGAATATTTTTGTGATGTTCATTTAAGAGATTTCGAACTTTGCGAATCAAAGTGTAACCATCCTCGCCCGGCATCCCGATGTCTGATATCAGCACGTCGGGATTTTTATCTTCAATCGCCGTTAAAGCGTTTTCAGCCGAATCAGCTGTCTCTACCGTAGCGCCATAAAAGGCGAGCGACTGCACCAGCAATTGGCGCGTATCTTCTTCGTCGTCAACTACTAAAATGAGCAAACCGTCAAGACTCAAACTCAGTTTCGTTTCTAAAACGCCCGCTTTGTTCAATTCCTGAATCATACTTTCTTCTTGCTCTCGCGGCGGAGCGACCAGCGGAAGTTTAACGGTGAATGTCGAGCCTTGATTTTCGCCTTCGCTGCGAGCGGAAACCGTGCCGCCGTGCATCTCGGTAATATGTCGCACAATCGCCAAACCGAGTCCGAGTCCGCCGAATTTTCTGATGCTCGACGCATCCGCCTGACGAAAACGGTCGAAAACGTGCGGCAGAAATTCTTCTTTAATTCCGACGCCCGAATCTTTGACGCGGATTTTGACAAAATCATCCGCGCGCTCAATCTCCAAAACGACTTCGCCTTCATTTGGCGTAAATTTGATGGCGTTTGAAAGCAGATTCCAGATGACTTGTTGCAGACGGTTCGGATCGCCGGAAATATGTGAAACATCGGCGTCTTCCTTTATTTCAAGTTTGATGCCTTTGGCTTCCGCCGCCGGTCGGACGGTTTCAAGCGCTGATTCGACGATGTTAATCGGTTTAACAGTCATTACTTCCAGGCGTAGTTTGCCGGAAATGATTCGCGAAACATCGAGCAGATCTTCAATCAGGCGATTTTGCGCTTCAGAGTTGCGAACGATTGTGGTAACGGCTTTTTTGGATGTTGTTTCGTCAAGAGTGCCTTTTTCAAGAAGGCGCGCCCAGCCTAAAATCGAATTGAGCGGGGCGCGGAGTTCGTGCGAAACGGTTGCCAGAAATTCATCGCGCATCCGGTTGGCAATCTCCGCTTCTTTGCGCGCGGCTTGCTCGCGCTTAAGCAATTCTTCACGTTCGCGTTCAGATTCGCGGCGGCTGGTAATATCGCGTGCCGTCGAGATCAGACGGCGCGGCTTGCCTTTCGAGTCAAAAACCGGTGCGACCGAAATGTCCCACCATTTCAAATTACCTTTTGACGTTTCACAAAAACCTTCAAAATGCGCGGTTTTTCCTTTAATGGCAGTTTGCACGGCTTGATAAGCCAATTCTTTCTCATCGCCCTTCCAATATTCAATCCACGGTTTTCCTTCAAAACTTTCTGAATCTTCAATTTCCATCAGCGAAAGACCGTTTGTATTCATCGAGTGAAATGTTCCGTCAAGTTCCAGAACATTGATACAGTCGGGACTGTTTTCAAAAATGCTGCGGTTAAATTCTTCACTGTTTTTTAATTTTATTTCAGCTTTTTTGCGGTTGGTGATATCGGTATGCGAAACAACCGCGCCGCCCGCCTCGCGCATCGCGTTGACCTGCATTATAAACCAGTGGTCTTCGTGCGGCGCGTGACACGGATATTCAAACGAAAATCCTATTTTCTCGCCGTCTAACACGGCTTGTAAATTTTCCCTGACAAACGCCGCGCCCTCATCCGCACCGCTCGCTTCCCCACAAATTTTTAGATAGTTTTGTCCGACGCTTGAAGTCAAAAGTTTCTCATCCGTGCCATTTATGCGGGCGAAATTCTGCCACGCCTCATTAACCTCAACAATGTTTCCGTCTTTATCGACGACTGCAATCTGCGCGGGAAGTGAATCGAGAATGGCGCGGGCGAAATTTTCGCTTTGACGGAGCGTATTTTCATTTTGTTCGCGCTGCCTGATTTGCACTTCCAACTCATCTTTTTTGTTTGACAATTCGTGCGTTCTTTTCTCGACCCGCGTCTCCAATTCTTTGTTCGTATCGCGCAGCTCATTTTCTACTTCGCGGCGTTTTCCGGTTTCACGAAAGATGGCAAAGTTCGCCAGCCCGAGCAATAAAATGCCGACGATGCTTCCCAAAAAAAGCATCTGCGAAGCGCCGCTGACGCTTCTGTCCAAATTAGCTTCCCGTGTAATTAAAAGATTTTTTTCAATGTCTTTCATTTCACCGACCAGACGGCGAATTTCATCCATCAAATTCTTTCCCTGATTGGAACTTATCTTCTCGACGGCTTGCGAAAAACCTTGTGAGCGGCGGATTTCAATTGTTCGGTTGATAAAATCCAGCTTTTCCCCGGCGAGTTTTTCCAGTTTTTTTGAATTTTCTGTTTGGAGGGGATTGTCCGCGACCAGCGTTTTTAATTTTTTTATACTTTCATTAAATGTCGGTGCTGTTTGTTGGTAAGGTTCCAAAAAGGATTCGTCGTCGGTCAGAACAAATCCGCGTTCGCTCGTTTCAGCATCGGTAATCGAATGCAAAGTTTCATCCAATTCGAGCAGAACTTCCCGCGTGTGCTGTTCCCATCTAATAGCTTCATTAAGGGATTTCGTGCTGCGATAAGCAAAAAATCCGATTCCGAGAAGAATCAGCAAAGCCAAAATAAAAGCGAATTTAATTTGTCTTTCGAGAATTATTTTCATAGATTTTTTTCAGACTTTACTGAATTAGATTTGAACTGGCAATACTAATTTTGTAATCGTATAAAAGAGTAAAAAATTGGTTCGATGGAAAAACACTCAAGGTTGTCAAAATTTTATTCCAATTTTGCTTGATAAGATTTATTAAATCAAATGCATCCAAAACACTGACGCTCTCGAATAAATTCAAAAAGGAAAACTGAAAAAATGGCTTTTGAAACGAAAAGAGAAGTTCTTGAATGGTATGAAAAACAACCGAGAACGCTGACCAAAGAATTTATCGATAATATTAATTGGAAGGACATAAAAAATTATCCGCTTGATGAGAAATTTGTGCCGGTTCTGCTTTATATGCGTGATGTTGAAGCTTTGACCGATATGTATTACGAAGAACTTCGGCGTACACCGACGGGGAAAGACCCGATCATCAGCAAATTTATGGAACGCTGGAGCAACGAAGAACAGACGCACGGCGAAATCCTAAACCGTTTTTTGAACGAAGCGGGAATTGAAACAGAAGAAAAATGGCAGCATCAGGTGAGAAAAGCGGTTTCAACATATTACACAATTAACAATTATCTGATAACGTCCCTCACAAACCTTGTCGGCAGACGGTTTACGGCAACGCATATGACTTTTGGGGCGATTCACGAAATGTCCACTACGCAGGGCTACCGCCGTTTGAAAGAGCTTGCCGATCATCCGATTTTAACCCAGATACTGGACGGGATTATCCGCGAAGAATCAGCGCACACCAATTTTTACCGCAGCGTGGCGCGGATCGAACTGGGAAATTCCGAGACCACACGGAAACTGGCGCGCTTTATCGTCAAAAATTTCTGGACTCCGGTCGGCAGCGGAGCAAAAACGAAAAAGGAATCAGATTACACAATAGCTACGCTTTTTCAGGGAAGCGAAGGTCTCGAATCACTTGACAGAAATGTTTCTCAAAGGATCCAAACGCTTCCCGGATTCGACGGAATAACAAAGGTCAGCGACAAAATCGGTCTGATTGTTTCGCAACACACTTTGACTGTTTAGAACTATTCATCAAAGATAAAAATTGAGAATTAATTAAAAAACGAAATACGCTTATTTGTCAGCTCATAATTCCCTGTAAAATTCGACATCCTCTTTTAATTCAACCGCGATTTTGTGTTCGGTTTCGGCGTAATCGAGATGGGCGATTGTTTCGCTGATTGCTAAAAAGCCGTGAATGTTTTTACCGATTGCGTCAGGGAAAAGTTTTTGAGAAATATCGAATGCCGTCGCGCCTTCTTTTGAAACAAACTCGATAATTTTGCGTTGGCGTTCGTCAATCGAGCGGACGTATCGATGAAAAATTTCTTCAAAATCAAAAATCGGTTCACCGTGTCCGCCGTAA